>NZ_SISL01000219.1:0-9899 GCF_004307965.1 Verrucosispora sp. SN26_14.1
ACAGCCGCCGAGGCGGTGCACCGCCTCGGCGTGCTCGGCGATCTCGTCGGCGGCTGAGGCGCCCTTGAGTGCGATCAGGCGTCCGCCGGGCGCAGCCAGCGGAAGGCACCAGCCGGCGAGTCGGTCCAGTGGCGCTACCGCCCGGGCGGTGACCACGTCACTGGGCGGCAACTCCGGTTCGGCGACTGCCTCCTCGGCTCGCCCAAGGAACACGCGCACCGAGGTGGTCAGACCGAGCGACTCCACGGCCTCGTCGAGGAAGACGACCCGCCGAGCCAGTGGTTCGACGAGCGTCACCGTGAGGTCCGGCCGGGCGATGGCGAGCACCAGACCGGGCAGGCCGGCCCCCGATCCGACGTCGACGACCGTCGCGCCCTGCGGGATCAGTTCGCCGACCACGGCGCAGTTCAACAGGTGGCGGTCCCAGAGCCTGGGCGTCTCCCGAGGGCCGATCAGACCGCGTACCACGCCGTCGGTGGCCAACAGTTCGGCGTAGGCGGCGGCGAGGTCGAGCCGGTCACCGAAGAGACGCCGGGCCGCCTCGGCCAGGTCGGGCGGCAGCACCGCCGTAGTGGGGTCGGGACGGTCGGCGGCGGACCCCGGGGACAGGTCCAGCCGGGGCGGGACAGCCGCCGGCCCGGGCGGCGTACCACCCGGGCCGGACGGGGTAACGCCCCTGGCGTCGTCTGCGGTCACTCGTCAGCCCGCGGGCCGGACGACGATGCGACGGCTGGGCTCGACGCCCTCGGACTCGCTCTCCACACCGTCGATCGCGTTCACCACGTCGTGGACGCACTTTCGCTCGAAGGCCGACATGGGCTCCAGGCGTACCGCTTCGCCGTGCTCCTTGACCTTCTCGACCGCGTTGCGCGCCACTGCGGCGAGTTCCTTGCGCCGGTTGGCCCGGTAGCCGCCGACGTCGAGCAGCAGCCGGCTGGGCGAGCCGGTCTGCCGGAAGACGGCGAGCCGGGCCAGTTCCTGGAGTGCCTCCAGGGTGGCGCCGCGCTGGCCGACCAGGTTCTGCAGCCGGCCGCCGACGACCTCCACCACCGGACGGCCGCCCGACACCAGCTCGTCGATGTCGCCGTCGTAGTCGAGGATGTCGAGCAGCCCTTCGACGTAGTCGGCTGCGATCTCGCTCTGCCGGAAGAGGTCGCTCTCACCGGCGGCCTTGCTCGGCGCCTTCTCGGCGTCGGTCTCCTCCGGCTCGCCGTCGACCGGAGCCGCCGCCGTCGGCTCCTCGTCGTCCAGGGGCTGGTCGGCGCGGGGGATGCTGGTGTCGGTCACGGTGTCATCTCCGTACTCACTCGGCCGGACCTCGGGTCCGCTGGTTTCCCGCGGCCGGCGGGACGTCGCCGGTGCCCACGGGCACGTCTGTAGGGCAGTGTCGCCCGTTCGCCACGTCGTAGGCGGCGCTTCCACGCTCCGGCGCCAGCCTCTCGGCGGCAGCACGTCGCGCAACGGGCCGCCGTCGGTCTCCCGACGGCGGCCCGGACGTTTCAGCCCTGCCGTTTGGCGGGGCGACTCTTCTTCGGGTTGGCCGGCTTCACACCCGGCTTCGGGCCGGCGACCTTCGGAGCGGCCGGCGCGGGCGGCGCCTCGGCCGGCTTGCTGCGGCCGAACAGACCACGGTTCTTGGCCGGCTGCGCGCCGTTCCGCGCGGCGGCGGTCGTGGTGGCCGGCTTGCTGGTGGCGGTCACCGGCGGCGGGAACTTCCGCAGCACCCACTGCTGCTGGCCGAGGGTGAAGAGGTTGTTGGTGACCCAATAGATGATCACACCGATCGGGAAGATGGCGCCGGAGATGAGCAGCGACAGCGGGATGCCGTAGAGCATCAGACGCTGGATCATGCGCTGCTGCGGGTCCTCGGCCCAGCCGGTCTTGAGGATCATCTGGCGGCTGGTGAGGTAGGTGGTGCCCATCATCACCAGCACCAGGACACCGGCCATGATCTTCACGACGGTGCCGTTGGCACCGAGCTGCGCCAACTCCGCTGCGGTGGAGCCGAACTTGCTGGCGATCGGCGCGGTGAAGAGGGTCGCGTCCGAGGCGCTGTTGAACTGGTCGACCGTCCAGCCGTAGATGTCCTTGTTGTTCTTCGCCGGGTCCGGGTTGAGGCGACGCAGGACGTGGAACAGGCCGAGGAAGACGGGGATCTGGAGGAACATCGGAAGGCAGCCCATCAACGGGTTGGCCTTTTCCTTCCGATAGAGCTCCATCATCTCCTTCTGGAGCGTCTCCCGGTCACCCTTGTGCTTCTCCTGCAGCGCCTTCACCTGCGGCTGGAGCGCCTGCATGGCCCGCTGCGACTTGATCTGCTTGACGAAGACCGGGAACAGGATCACCCGGACGGTGACCACCAGGAAGACGATGGCCAGAATCCAGGCCCAGTTCGTGCCGAGGACCGTGGCGTCGGGAATCCCGATGGCCTCCCAGGCCGAATGCCAGGCCAGCAGGATCCACGAGATCGCGTAGTAGATCCAGTCGAGACTCAATTCTCGGCTCCAGTCACGTCGGCAGGTCGGCGGCTACCCGGCTCCGGTACCGGGTCGTATCCACCAGGATGGAATGGGTGGCAGCGCGACAGTCGCCGGACCGTCAGACCGGCTCCCCGCAGCGCGCCGTGCCGGGCAATCGCCTCCAGGGCGTACGCACTGCACGACGGGTAGAACCGACAGCGGGCCGGCAACGCCGGACTTATCCACCGACGGTACGCGATGACGGGCAGGGTCAGCACCCGGGCACCGGTGGTAGCCGGGCGCGGCGACCTGGGCTCTGAGCTCACCGTGGCCGCCGTTCCCGGCCGGCCCGGGCGGCGGCGAGCGCCGCGTCCAGGTCCGCACCGAGCCGTTGGTACGTCACGTCGGCGGCGGCCGGCAGAGCGCGTACGACGAGGGTGCTCCCGGCCGGCAGGGCGGCGAGCCGTTCCCGGGTCAGATGCCGCAGCCGGCGACGGACCCGGTTACGGACCACCGCGGGCCCGACCGCCTTGGAAACCACGAAGCCGGCGCGGGACACCGGTGCGGAGGAAGACTCCGCACCGCCCCGCGCCGGCTCCGGCGCTACGTCTGCGGCTCCGGGTGTGACCGGCAGGGTCAGGTGCACGACGAGCGTGCCCCGACCGGCTCGTCGGCCACCGCGAACCGCTGCGGCGAAGTCGATGCTGCGCCGCAGTCGTTGCGCGGCCGCCAGCACGACTGCCGTCCCCGGAGCGGACCCTGTCGGCCTCAGGCCGACAGGCGGGTGCGGCCCTTGGCGCGACGGGTCGAAAGAATGGCGCGGCCGGCCCGGGTGCGCATGCGCAGCCGGAAGCCGTGGGTCTTCGCGCGCCGGCGGTTGTTCGGCTGGTAGGTGCGCTTGCTCACGTCAGGCTCTCCGTTGTCGGACGCCCGGACACATGGATCGTCCGGGTCGTGGTGGTCCAGGCCGCCGCTGCGGTGGCCCCGATCGGCGCTGCCCGAGTGGCTTGTCACCCCGGCGTTACGGGGCGCGACCATGGGCAGCAAGCACCCATCACCCTAGCAGAGGGCGTAAGAGCAGCCCCTCCACCCTAGGGCGGGGGGCAATCACCGTCAAACCGGCGTAGTCGGGCCTTCACCTGCGGCGACAACCGCCCGAAAGCGGGGGATTTCGCTGATGCCGACAACGCGCCAGGCCCGTCGACGGTTGATGATGCGGCGACATCGCTGTTACCGTGCCCGATTGCGGTCAGCGTCTCCAGTTCCGGGATGTCGCCGCCAGGCAAGACCGGACACGGTAGTCAATCGTTCGGCACGGTGAACCCGCTTCAGCCCCCGGCCACGGCAGGGGGCAGGTCCGACCCGCGCCCGGCGGGCGGCCACAATCGGTCGGTACACAGGCTGTGGATAACTTGTGGAGGACGACCGGTTCGGCGTCCGGGTGGGTGAGAGGTCACACCGCTCGGTACCCGGCATCCGGACAGCCGGGAGACGGCGGCGTCCGGGGAGCAGAGGCGAGGGGGTGGCACGACGGTGGCCGGTACGACCGACCTTGCCGCGGTGTGGACGGCGACCACGGACGAGCTCGCCGACGAGATCATCTCCGCGCAGCAGCGGGCGTACCTGCGGCTGACCCGGTTGCGGGCCATCGTCGAGGACACCGTGCTGCTCTCGGTGCCGGACGCGTTCACCCGCGACGTGATCGAGTCCCGGCTGCGCCCGGCCATCACCGAGGCGCTCACCCGACGGCTGGGTCGACCGATCCAGGTCGCCGTGACCGTCCGCGTACCCGAGGACGGACATCCCACCGGCACCGTCTACCGCAGTGTCCCGGAGTCCGGCATCGGCGTCCCGGACGGCCCAGTCGACTACGACGCTCGCGGACCGGACGGAGGCCCCGCCGGTGACACCGGTCGGCAACAGCTCCCCCTGATCCCGGAACAGCCACAGCCCGGCCGGTTCGACCGGCCCGTGGCGGAGGTGCCACCGGCGGACGGCGGCGGACGTACCGGTCCCGCGATGGTCGACGGCCAGGAGACACTCTTCGGCCACGCCTTCGGTGAGCCGACCCGACAGCACGACCGGCAGCACGACCGGCCGACCGAGGTGCCCCGACGGCCCGCCGACCGACTCGGCTTCACCGAGCAGACCGGTCGTCTGGACCCGCCGCCGAACGGCCCACGCGGCTTCGCCGGCCGGTACGGCGAGGACCACGGCGTCTCCCCCCGCGACCAGCACGTGATCCGGGCCATGCCGAACGACGGCGGCACCGACAGCGGGCCCGGTCGAGGCAGTCCCGACCACCGCCCGGTCGGACGTGACGACCGCCGGCTGCCGACCGGCGCGGACAGCGGCGGCAACCGGCTCAACCCGAAGTACATGTTCGAGACGTTCGTCATCGGTTCCTCGAACCGGTTCGCGCACGCGGCGAGCGTGGCGGTGGCCGAGTCGCCCGCGAAGGCGTACAACCCGCTGTTCATCTACGGCAGTTCGGGGTTGGGCAAGACCCACCTGCTGCACGCCATCGGGCACTACGCCACCACGCTGGGCAACGCCCGCTCGGTCCGGTACGTCTCGACCGAGGAGTTCACCAACGACTTCATCAACTCGCTGCGGGACGACAAGACCAGTGCGTTCCAGCGCCGCTACCGCGACGTCGACATCCTCCTGATCGACGACATCCAGTTCCTGGAGAACCGCGAGCGCACCCAGGAGGAGTTCTTCCACACGTTCAACACGCTGCACAACGCCAACAAGCAGATCGTGATCACCTCCGACCGCTCGCCGAAGCAGTTGGCGACGCTGGAGGACCGGCTGCGGACCCGGTTCGAGTGGGGCCTGCTCGCCGACATCCAGCCGCCGGACCTGGAGACGCGGATCGCGATCCTGCAGAAGAAGGCGGCCCAGGAGCGGCTGTACGCCCCGCCGGACGTGTTGGAGTTCATCGCCTCCCGGGTCTCGAACTCGATCCGGGAACTGGAGGGTGCCCTGATCCGGGTCACCGCCTTCGCCAGCCTGACCCGGTCGAGCGTGGAGCTGTCGCTGGCCGAGGAGGTCCTGCGGGACTTCATCCCGGACGGTGCCGGCCCGGAGATCACCGCCGACCAGATCATGGTCGCCACCGCCGACTACTTCGGCGTCAGCCTGGAGGACCTGCGCGGGCACTCCCGTTCCCGGGTACTGGTCAACGCCCGCCAGGTGGCCAT
This sequence comes from Verrucosispora sp. SN26_14.1, assembly GCF_004307965.1. Taxonomy (NCBI): domain Bacteria; kingdom Bacillati; phylum Actinomycetota; class Actinomycetes; order Micromonosporales; family Micromonosporaceae; genus Micromonospora; species Verrucosispora sp. SN26_14.1. The sequence continues at coordinate 5,666 of NZ_SISL01000219.1, forward strand.
GTACCTGTGTCGGGAGCTGACCGACCTGTCGCTGCCCCGTATCGGGCAGGCGTTCGGCGGCCGGGACCACACCACCGTCATGCACGCCGACCGCAAGATCCGTCAGCAGATGGCCGAGCGGCGTTCGCTCTACAACCAGATCGCCGAGCTGACCAACCGGATCAAGCAGAACACCTGAGGCGTACGCGCGTCCCACAGCGGTTTCCACGACCCGGCCGGAGCCTCGGCCGGGTCTCTTTTCGGTATCGACCGTGGACCCTCGACGAGGTGTAGACCACACCCTGGGAGGCGTGTCCGCTCCGGCTCGCGCTCGTTGTCCACAGCTCGTTGTCCACCGCCGGTGGATAACCACGGACGGTCGGCACCCAGTTACCCACAGGCTGTGGAGAAACCCTGGGGACAACCCTGTGGACGCCTGTGGGCGACTGGGGACAACTCGTCGCTCTGTCCACCGGCGACGGCCCGCCTGTGGACGCCCTGTTGAAGGTTCTGGGGATGACGGGGTCCGAGGCCGTCTCCGTTGTCCACAGGACTGGGGAGAAAGTCGGTGGATTACCGGTGGACAACCGGTGGACGACGGTGGACAACGCGGTGCACGACGGGGGCCTGTGGACCGACAGGCCGGTTGTACCCCAGGTTCTCCACAGCTAACCCACCGGTGGATAACCACTCTGACCTGCGTCGACGCGAGTTCTCCACAGTTTGCACAGGTGCGATGAAGACGATGGGTTATCTCTTCTAAAAGAACGAAAACCAATCATCACCGTTGGACTTCCTGTGGATCGGGCCGAAGCTGCCGGGGGCACCCGTCAGCATCGACTCGATCGCCGGGGTCGGGCGCACAGCCGATACCCTCGCGCCCTAAGGTTCGATGGGTACCCGCACGCCAGGTGGGTCGGCGGGTAGCGGCCGGCATGAGAGAGTTGACGACGTCGACGTCGACGCGGAGGCATTGATGAAGTTCCGAGTGGAGCGCGACGCGCTCGCCGAGGCCGTGGCCTGGACCGCGAAGAGCCTGCCCAACCGGCCGTCCGTACCGGTGCTGGCCGGGGTGCTGCTCCGGGTGACCGAGGGCAGCCTGCAGGTCTCCGGCTTCGACTACGAGGTCTCCAGCCAGGTGACGGTGGAGGTGCAGGGCGACGCCGACGGCGCCGCGTTGGTCTCCGGTCGCCTGCTCGCCGAGATCACCAAGGCACTGCCGGCCAAGCCGGTGGACATCGCCGCGGTCGGGGCCCACCTCGAACTGGTCTGCGGCAGCGCCCGGTTCACCCTGCCCACCATGCCGGTGGAGGACTACCCGACCCTGCCGGAGATGCCGGAGAGCGCCGGCACCGTCGACGCCGCCGCCTTCGCCGCCGCGGTCGCCCAGGTGGCGGTCGCCGCCAGCCGGGACGAGACGCTGCCGATGATGACCGGCGTACGCGTCGAGCTCTCCGGCGGCACGCTGGCCATGCTCGCCACCGACCGCTACCGGCTGGCGTTGCGTGAGATGGAGTGGAACCCGGACGACGCGGACATCAGCATCAACGCGCTGGTGCCGGCGCGGACCCTCAACGACACCGCCAAGACCCTCGGGCCGCTCGGCGGCCACGTCGTCCTCGCCCTCTCCCAGGGCGCTGCCGGCGAAGGCATGATCGGTTTCTCCGGTGGCACCCGGCGGACCACCAGTCGCCTGCTGGACGGCGCGAACTACCCGCCGGTGCGGTCCCTCTTCCCGGCCACCCACAACGCCGACGCCCGGGTGGCCGTCAGCACGCTCATCGAGGTCGTCAAGCGGGTCGCGCTGGTCGCCGAGCGGACCACCCCGGTGCTGCTCAGCTTCAGCACCGACGGGCTGGTCGTCGAGGCCGGCGGCACCGAGGAGGCCCGGGCCAGCGAGGCCATGGAGGCCACCTTCACCGGCGAGCCGCTCACCATCGGCTTCAACCCGCAGTACCTGATCGACGGACTGGCAAACCTCGGGTCCCAGTTCGCCGTGTTGCAGTTCGTCGACGCCTTCAAGCCTGCGGTGATTTCCCCCGCCGGTGAGGATGGCGAGCTCATCCCTGGGTACCGGTACCTCATCATGCCGATCCGCGTGTCCCGCTGATCGGCAGAGCACACCCGAAACCCACGAAAGGTAAGAACCGATGCAGCTCGGCCTGGTAGGACTCGGCCGGATGGGCGGCAACATGCGCGAGCGGTTGCGCGCTGCCGGTCACGAGGTGGTCGGTCTCGACCACAACTTGGAGCTGAGTGACGTCACCAGCCTGGCCGAGCTGGCGGAGAAGTTGGATGCGCCCCGAGCGGTCTGGGTGATGGTGCCCGCCGCCGTCACCGACGCCACGATCGACGAACTGGCCGAGGTCCTCGGCGAGGGCGACCTGATCATCGACGGCGGCAACTCGCGGTTCAGCGACGACGCCCTGCGCGCCGAGCGCCTCAACGAGCGCGGCATCGGCTACGTCGACGTCGGGGTCTCCGGCGGGGTCTGGGGCCGGGAGAACGGCTACGGCCTGATGGTCGGCGGTGCCGAGGAGCACGTCGAGCGGCTGAAGCCGATCTTCGAATCGCTCAAGCCCGAGGGCGAGTTCGGTTTCGTGCACGCCGGCCCGGTCGGCGCCGGCCACTACGCCAAGATGGTGCACAACGGCATCGAGTACGGCCTGATGCACGCCTACGCCGAGGGCTTCGAGCTGATGGCCGCCTCGGAGCTGGTCACCGACGTACCGGGCGTCATCAAGTCCTGGCGCGAGGGCACCGTGGTGCGCTCCTGGCTGCTGGACCTGCTCGACCGGGCGCTGGACGAGGACCCGGAGCTGAACCAGCTCAGCGACTACACCGAGGACACCGGCGAGGGACGCTGGACGGTCGACGAGGCGGTCCGGCTCGCCGTACCCCTCCACGTCATCACCGCGTCGCTCTACGCCCGGTTCGCCTCCCGGCAGGACGAGTCACCGGCGCTGAAGGCCGTCTCCGCACTGCGCCAGCAGTTCGGCGGGCACGCCGTCCGTAAGCGCTGACCGGCGCCCGGCCCCGTGTACGTCCGCCGGATCGAACTGGTCGACTTCCGCTCGTACGAGCGGGTCGGCGTCGACCTCGAACCGGGGCCGAACGTGCTGATCGGCGCCAACGGCGTCGGCAAGACCAACCTGGTCGAGGCGCTCGGTTACGTGGCGACGCTCGACTCGCACCGGGTCGCCACCGACGCGCCGCTGGTGCGTGCCGGGGCCACCGCCGCGGTGATCCGCTGCGCGGTGGTGCACGAGGGCCGGGAACTGCTGGTCGAGCTGGAGATCGTGCCGGGCAAGGCCAACCGGGCCCGGCTCGGCCGTTCACCGGCCCGCCGCGCCCGGGACGTGCTCGGCGCGCTGCGGCTGGTGCTGTTCGCACCCGAGGATCTCGAACTCGTCCGGGGCGACCCGGCGGAACGCCGCCGCTACCTCGACGACCTGCTGGTGTCGCGCCAGCCCCGGTACGCGGGGGTGCGCGCCGACTACGAGCGGGTGGTCAAGCAACGCAACGCACTGCTGCGGACGGCGTACCTGGCCCGCAAGACCGGTGGCTCGCGGGGCGGTGACCTCTCCACCCTGGCCGTCTGGGACACCCACCTGACCCGGCACGGCGCCGAGCTGCTCGCCGGCCGGCTGGAACTGGTCGCCGCGCTGGCGCCGCACGTGGCCAAGGCGTACGACGCGGTGGCCGCCGGACGCGGCGCGGCGGGCATCGCGTACCGACCGTCGGTGGAACTCGCCGAGCCGACCACCGACCGGGAGGCACTGGCCGAGATCCTGGCCGCCGCGCTCACGGAGTCCCGGTCCGCCGAGATCGAGCGGGGCACCACCCTGGTCGGTCCGCACCGCGACGAACTCGCCCTCACCCTCGGCCCGCTGCCGGTGAAGGGGTACGCCAGCCACGGCGAGTCGTGGTCGTTCGCGCTCGCGCTCCGGCTCGCCGGCTACGACCTGCTGCGCGGCGACGGGATCGAACCGGTCCTGGTGCTCGACGACGTCTTCGCCGAGTTGGACTCCGGACGGCGGGAACGGCTGGCCGGCCTGGTCGACGGTGCCAGCCAGTTGCTGGTGACCTGCGCGGTCGCCGACGACGTACCGCCGGCACTGCGCGGCGTCCGCTTCGAGGTGGCCGAAGGGACGGTGCGTCGTGTCGGATGAACCGGAGCGCCCGCGTCCCCGCGCCCGAGGGACCGACGACGGTGCCTGTCTCGTATACAAATCTGACGCTGCCGCCGAAGGCT
>NZ_SISL01000022.1:0-31840 GCF_004307965.1 Verrucosispora sp. SN26_14.1
GGGTGCTGCCCCGCCGGGTGCGGTGACGTCGGGTGCTGCGGGGCGGCGGGCTGCGGGCGGGTGGGCTGCGCCGCCGGGTACGGCGATGCCGGGTGCTGCGGAGCCTGGTGCTGCGGGCGGGTGGGCTCCGACGGCGGAAGCTGCCCGGGCTGCGTACCGTGCCGCGCCTGCGCCGGGTCGAGACCGTGCCGGGCGTACGGCGACTGTCCCGGTCCGACAGGTGGGGTCTGGGTCGGTGGGTGACCGGGCTGGGGTGTGGCCGGTCGCACCGGGCCGGCATCCGACCGGGGTGGGCCGGCCCCTGGCGGGACGGAACCGCTTCCCGAAGGGGCCAGGCTGGGTACGTCCGGGTGCGTGGATCTGGGGCCTTGTGGCGGTGACCCGGCATCGGGCGGGGTCGGGGCGGCGGGACGCCGAGCCTCGAAGGCCCCGCGCCACGGGGTCGGACCGACGGGGATGTCCGGTTCGCCGGAGGGCAGGGGCACGCCGTTCCACTGACCGGCGCCGGTCGGGCTCTGCCGTCGAGCGGTTCCGCCGACCGGCGGCACGTTCGGCGACGGGCCCCACTGCCCCGGCGTCCGCTCCTGGCTCGGCGTCCGGTCCTGCCCCGGCGTCCGGTCCTGCCCCGGTGCGGCATCCCAGCGGCCGGGTGCTCCGGAGCCACCCTGGCCGGTTGGTGTGCCGAAGCGAGGACCCGGTCCACTCTCCGGCGGGGCGGAGGTGTCCCAGCGGCCGGGCGTGCTGTTCCACCGACCGGCCGGGCCGGTGTTCTCCGCGGAGCGGGTGTCGCCCGTCTCGGACGGCCGGGTGCCGGGTGGGACCGGCGGACGGCGCTCGGGCCCGACCGACGATCGGGTGTCTGGCGTGGCGGCGCGACGGCTGTCGGGCGTGGCCCGGGGGCGGCTGTCGGGCGTGGCCGGGTCGGGCCGCTCGACCTTCGGCAGGAAGGCGGTGGATTCGTCGGCCTGGTCGCGGTGCCGGCCGTCGGGGTGCGTGCTCACTGCGTGCTCACCTCGGCACCGTCGCCGATCGCAGGGTGGTCGAGTCCTCGAACGCGGGCACGGTGACGGGGCCGGGAAGCTCCTGGTAGCCGAGCTGGTAGTTGTCGACCGCGTCCCTGAACCACCGGACTCCCTCGGAAGCGGCGAGGGCCTGCCGCAGTGCGGCGGGGTCGCCAATCGCTACGATCTTGAACGGAGGGGAGTACACCCGGCCGTGCAACAGCAGGGTGTTACCCACGCAGCGTACCGCGCTGGTCGCCAGGACGCGGACGTTCATGATTGACATGGCCTCGGCGCCACCGGCCCACAACGCGTTCACCACGGCCTGGACGTCACCCTGGTGCACGACAAGATCGTCGTTGGTGGCCCCTTCGGGCAGGTTGTTGAGCCGGGGCGCGTCGTCGAGCACGACGGTCATTCCCGAGCCGGTCAACTCCGTGAAACCGGCGGTGCCGAGGCTGGCGGTGCCGCGTTCCTGCTGCTCCTTGATCGGCCCGTCCGAGTCGGCGAGGTCGGCCGTACGGCTCTCGACCTCCTTGCGCAGCGTCGCGGCGCGCTCCTCGTTCGCCGCCACCTGGGTGCGGCGGTCCTCGATCAGCTCGGTGAGCTGCGGGCGTCGGTCCTCACGCAGGTTCGTGCCGCCCGCCGTGGTGGCGGTGGTGGTGAAGAGCAGGCCGGCCGCGGCGGCGATCAGCGGTACGCCGATCGACCAGCCCGGACGGCGCTGGCGGGGCCGGCGGGGCAGCAACCCGGCGACGAGTCGTCGCAGCGCCTTCTGCCACGACGCTGCGCCGGACGTGTACTCCACGGCCGTTCCCCCTTGTCCTCCGGCTCCGGCACCCGAGGGTGCGGCGGAGCGACAGTCGCCCGCCCGTCCGATTCCGGGATGCCGGGCATCGGTCTGGCCTCATTCGTGGATTGGACGGGCCTTCCGGACTACGCTAGCTGTCGAACATTATTGGCCATGGACCGTCGCCCTCGCGCCCGGTTGTCAGGCCGGACGAGGTCGTAACCCCTCTGGAGAGCGTCGTGCCCAAGTCTCAGGTCCGCAAGAAGAAGGTGTACACCCCGCCCACGGACGTGCGCCCGACGACGACATCGGCGTCCCGCAAGCCGAGCCCGGTCTGGCTGCCCGCCACGGCCGTGTCGCTGATCGCCTTCGGCATCGCGTGGCTGGTGGTCTACTACCTGTCCGAGCAGGAGTACCCGGTCATGGAGCTCGGGTACTGGAACCTCGCGATCGGCTTCGGCGCGATGGTCGCCTCGCTGATCCTGCTCTCCCGCTGGCGCTGATTCCCTGCTCAACGGCCACCTGCGCAGGCCCCGACCGAGCGGACTCGGCGGCGGCCTCCTAAGGTGTGCGCAGGGCGGCGTGGCCCAGGTGCGAGAAGTCTCACGTTACTGCTGAGTAACCTTGCGCGTAAGCTGCATCGCATGACCGAGTGGACCGAGGTCATCGACCGATCCGGGTCGAGGTGCGGCACCCTGGGGTGACCAACCGCACCCCGACCCCGGTCGCCGAGCCGCTCGACAGGCAGCAGACCGGGAGGCCAACTCGATGGGCAGCGTCCAGATCGTCACCACGATCCTCGCGGCCGCCATCACCGCCGTGGCGGTGTGGCTTGCGGTGCGTGCGGTCTCGAAGATGTTCGCCGTGATCCGGCTGGGTCAGCCCGACCCCGCCCGCTCGGGCGACCACGTCGCGCGGACGAAGACCATGCTCGCGGAGACGGCCGGGCACACCCGGATGCTGCGCTGGAGCGTGGTCGGCGCCGCGCACTGGTTCGTGATGGTCGGCTTCCTCGTGCTGTCGCTGCTGGTGCTCGAGGCGTACTTCGAGGTGGTGTCGCCGACCGCCGGGCTGCCGCTGGTCGGTGGCTGGGCGCTCTACGGACTGGTCACCGAGTGGATCGGCATCCTCGGTGTCGTCGGCATCGTGGTGCTGATCGCGATCCGGGTGGCCAACCGTCCGAGCCAGGCCGGACGCCGGTCGCGGTTCACCGGCTCCACCATGTGGCAGGGCTACTTCGTCGAGGCCGTCGTCCTCGCCGTCCTGGTCATGGGCTTCCTGATCCGTGGCTTCAAGGTCGCCACCGACCACTTCGAGTACCCGACCTGGGCCACCCCGCTGAGTCACGCGGTCGGCTCGGTGCTGCCGGACTGGGAGTCCGGGGTCAGTGTCGCCGCCCTCATCAAGATCGCGATTTCGATGACCTGGCTCATCGTGATCTCGCTGAACGTGACCATGGGCGTCGCCTGGCACCGCTTCCTCGCCTTCCCGAACATCTACTTCAAGCGGAAGCCCGGTGCCTCCGGCTCCGGACTCGGGCCGCTGCGGCCGATGACGAGCGAGGGCAAGCCGCTGGACTTCGAGGAGGCCGATCCGGAGAAGGACCAGTTCGGCGTCGCGCACGTCGAGCAGTTCACCTGGAAGGGCCTGCTGGACTTCAGCACCTGCACGGAGTGCGGCCGCTGCCAGTCGCAGTGCCCGGCCTGGAACACCGGCAAGCCGTTGTCGCCGAAGCTGCTGGTGCTCAGCCTGCGCGACCACGCGTACGCTAAGGCGCCCTATCTGCTGGCCGGCGGCGGTAAGGACCTCACCGGCGAGGAGAAGGCCACCGCCGCGCAGCTCGCCCACCTCGACGTGCTGGCCCTCGCCGAGGCGGAGAAGCCGCTGATCGGCGACGCCGAGGCGGGCGGCGTGATCGACCCGGACGTGCTCTGGTCGTGCACCACCTGCGGCGCCTGCGTCGAGCAGTGCCCGGTGGACATCGAGCACGTCGACCACATCGTCGACATGCGCCGCTACCAGGTGCTGATCGAGTCGAACTTCCCCTCCGAGGCCGGCGTGATGCTGCGCAACCTGGAGAACAAGGGCAACCCCTGGGGCGCGCCGCAGAACACCCGGGAGGACTGGACCAAGGGCCTCGACTTCGAGGTGCCCCGGGTCGGCGAGGTCGAGGACTTCGAATACCTGTTCTGGGTGGGCTGTGCCGGTGCCTTCGAGGACCGCGCCAAGAAGACCACCCGGGCGGTCGCCACGCTGCTGAACGAGGCGGGTGTCTCGTTCGCCATCCTCGGTGAGGGCGAGACCTGCTCGGGCGATCCGGCCCGCCGGATCGGCAACGAGTTCGTCTTCCAGATGCTCGCCCAGCAGAACGTGGAGACGCTCAACGAGGCGTTCGAGGGTCGCGAGAAGGCCAAGCGCAAGATCGTCGCGACCTGTCCGCACTGCTTCAACACCCTGGGCAACGAGTACGGCCAGCTCGGCGGCGAGTTCGAGGTGGTGCACCACACCCAGTTGCTGGCGCACCTGGTCGCCACCGGCAAGCTGACCCCGGTGCAGCCGGTCGACGGCGGCGTCACCTATCACGACCCGTGCTACCTGGGCCGACACAACCGGGTCTTCACCCCGCCACGCGAGGTGCTGGGCAGCGCCGTCGGCGCCGACAACGACCTCGTCGAGATGCCGCGCAACAGCGAGCGTTCCTTCTGCTGCGGCGCCGGTGGCGCGCGCATGTGGATGGAGGAGCGGATCGGCAAGCGGATCAATGTGGATCGGGTCGAGGAGGCCATGTCCACCGGTGCGAAGACCGTCGCGGTCGGCTGTCCGTTCTGCTCCACGATGCTGAGTGACGGAGTGAACGGCAAGGGCGCCGGCGACCAGGTCGAGGTGGTCGACGTGGCCAGCGTGCTGCTGCGTTCGATCAAGCCGGAACAGGCCCGGGGCGCCGAGGAGGGCGAGCCGGTCGCCGGTTGACCAGCGCGAACGTCGGGACGTGTCGGGCATCTGTACGGATGCCGACACGTCCCGATTTTTATATTGGCGTAGATAACTGTAACGAATTGGTCGACACCCTTTGTGTGCGGTCGGTCGCACAAAGGTGAATGAGCCGTTGGTCGCCTTGATTCCGCTGCGCGCCTTCCCTAATGTGGGGCACCGACCGCCGTGGTCGTCTGTCTCGCCCCTTACCGCTAGCGGGACGCCCGGTGGTCGGTCGCAAAGGAGTCGGTGCCGGTGGCAACCATGCCCCTCCATCGTCATGCGCCGGGACGTTCCACCCCCGTGCGCGGGCTGCGCAAGGCCGCTCGCCGCCTGGTCGTCCTGGTCGCCGCTGCTGCGGTCGGTGCCGGTCTGGTCGCCGCGCCCGCGTACGCCGCGCCGTCGGTGGACGAGATCGAGCGCCAGATCGACAAGCAGTGGCAGCAGCTCGAACCCACCATCGAGCAGTTCAACAAGGTGCGCTCGGAGCTGAGGGTCAACCGCGAGAAGGTCGACAAGCTGGAGAAGAAGATCCAGCCGTTGGCCCTGGAGACCGAGTTGGCGATGAACCGCGTCGCCGGTCTCGCCTCCCGGTACTACATCACCGGCCCCTCGCAGGAACTCGGCGCGGTGCTGCTCAACGCGAAGCCGGACCAGCTCGGTGAGCAGATGGCCCTCCTCGACCGGCTCGCCTGGGAGGAGCGCCGCCAGCTCGAGGGCGTCATGAAGATCCGCAAGAAGTACGACGACCAGAAGGCCACCCTCGACGCGCTGATCGTCGACCAGGAGGCCAAGCAGAAGCAGCTGGCGGCGAAGAAGAAGCAGATCGACGCCGAGATCAAGCGGCTGGAGCGGTCCCTGCCGGTCACCACGGTCAAGACCACCAACTGCCCGACCATCAACGGCGTGGTCAGCGACGCGGCCCGGACGGCCATCCGGACCGCCTGCGCCCAGGTCGGCAAGCCGTACGTCTGGGGCGCCACCGGGCCGAACTCGTTCGACTGCTCCGGTCTCACCCAGTACGCGTACCGGGCGGCGGGTATCTCCCTGACCCACTTCACCGGCGCCCAGTGGCGCGAGGGCAAGGCGATCTCGCGGGCCGACGCCCGCCCCGGTGACCTCGTGTTCTTCCGCAGCGACGTGAGTCACGTCGGGATCTATCTGGGCAACAACACGATGGTGCACGCGGCGCGTGCCGGTGTCCCGGTCAACGTCTCGCCGATCACGACGATGCCGGTCGCCGGCTTCCGTCGACCAGGCTGACGCCTGAGCGCGTACGCAGGAACCACGGAAGGCCCTCGGTCAAGCGACCGGGGGCCTTCTTCATTGTCGGATTAATGCACCGAGAGTGACGGTGTGGGTGTGTTGCGTATTGACGCCGGTCGTCCCTACGCTGGGCAATCGTCGGCCCGCTGGCACAACCGCCCATCCGGGGCGGTGACGGTCCGACACCGCCGAGTCGCTGTCCGAGCGAGCCGGGGACCCAGGTTTCCGGGGTGAGTCCGCGATGGTCGCGGTAGGGCGTCCCCTTCCCGCCCGAACCCGTCAGCTAACCCGGTAGGCGGTCTGGGAAGAAGGAGTACGCAGCCCGGTGGCACACCATGCCCCGCGGCCACCGTCGTACCGGCCGGGGACATCCGGCCCGACGACGGCTGCGCCGCGATTCCGCTGGTACCGCTGCACCACCGCACTCGCCGCACTCGCCGCGACCGCCGTCCTGCTGACCGGTGGCGCGACGGCGGCCCACGCCGACCCGACGGTCGACGACATCGAGCGCCAGATCGACGAGGACTGGAACCGGCTCGAAGCCGTCATCGAACGACACAACGCGACCAGACAGGACCTGGCCGGCACCCGCCGGGAGGCGGACGCCCTGACCGCCCGTATCGCCCCGCTGCAACTGCAGGTGGACGAGGCGATGAAGCGGGTCGGCGCGCTGGCCGCGCGGGCGTACCGGGGCGAGCCGGTCCGCGCCGTGAACACGCTGCTGGGCAGCCGGTCCCCGAGCGAGGTCGTCGCCCAGCTCGGCCTGCTCGACCGGTACGCCCGCTTCCAACAGGAGGACGTACGCCAGGCGAGTGAACTGCGGGACGAACTCGCCGCCGCCCGAGCCGGACTGGACCGCACCATCGTCGAGCTGACCCGTACCGAAGCCGACCTGGCCGCGAAGCGGCGGCAGATCGACACCGAGATCGACCGGTTGCAGCGGTTGCGGCTGCGGGCGTACGACGACGGGGGTGGTGGTCCGCTGCGGCCGGCGCCCTGTCCGGCCACCTACCCGGGTGGCCCGGCCGGCGAGGCGGTCACCTTCGCGTGCGCCCAGATCGGCAAGCCGTACTCGTGGGGTGCCGAGGGGCCGCACGCGTACGACTGCTCGGGGTTGATGTTGGCCGCGTGGGCGCGGGCCGGGGTGTCGCTGCCGCACAACGCGGCGCGGCAGCGGCAGGTCACCGCCTCGGTCAGTCGCGGCGACCTGCGCCCGGGTGACCTGGTCTTCTACTTCCGCGACCTGCACCACGTGGGGATGTACGTCGGCGGCGGCTGGGTGGTGCACGCCTCCCGTGCCGGCAAGCCGATCGCGATGAAGCGGATGGACACCAGTCCGATCCACAGTTTCGGTCGGCCCGGCTGAGTCCCCGGGCGGACGACCACGGGCCCGCGTCCGCGCGGCGCGGGCCCGCCGGTGGTCAGCGGGTCGGCCAGGTACGCCAGTTCTGCCAGGCACGGCTCGGCGTCGGGCCGCGCTGCCCCTGGTAGCGCGAGCCGTAGACGAGCGAGCCGTACGGGTGCTCGGCGGGCGAGGCGAGCCGGAAGATGCAGAGCTGACCGATCTTCATGCCGGGCCAGAGCATGATCGGCAGGTTGGCCACGTTGGACAGTTCCAACGTGACGTGGCCGGAGAAGCCGGGGTCGATGAAGCCGGCGGTGGAGTGCGTCAGCAGGCCGAGGCGACCGAGGCTGGACTTGCCTTCGAGCCGGCCGGCGAGCTGGTCGCCGAGCGAGATCACCTCAAGCGTGGAGGCGAGCACGAACTCGCCCGGGTGCAGCACGAACGGCTCGCCGTCGGGCACCTCCACCGGCGAGGTGAGATCGTCCTGCTGGGTGGCCGGGTCGATGTGTGTGTAGAGGTGGTTGTTGAACACCCGGAAGAGCTTGTCCAGGCGTACGTCGATGCTGGACGGCTGCACCAGGGTGGGCTCGAAGGGCTCCAGCGCCAGAGTGCCGGCCTTGATCTCGGAGACCAGGTCACGGTCGGAGAGCAGCATCGCCACACCATAGCGGCCGGTAGTCGTGACCTGCGTGTCGGACTACCTGCTTAGAACGTATGTTCGATAGGATGTCGGCATGGCTTCCTGGTCCGATTTCGCCGTCGACGAGCCCCGACTCGCCGACGGGATCCGCCTTCTCATGCAGCAGTACGGCCCGGGCTTCGGCTACCTGGCCACGGTCCGCGCCGACGGCGGGCCCCGGGTGCACCCGGTCTCACCGGTGATCACCGACGACGGTCTGTTCTGCTTCGTGATCGACTCGCCGAAGCGGCGCGACCTGGAACGCGACGGGCGTTACGCGCTCCACTCGTTCCCGGCGGAGGAGAGCGACGACGAGGCGTACGTCGCCGGCCGGGCCCGACCCGTCACCGACGACGCCACGGTGGCCCGGTTGGCGCTCGCGGCCCGCGCGGCCCCGCACGCCGACTGGCGTCTGTTCGAGTTCACCGTCGACGTGGCGATGCTCGCCCGGCACGAGCGCGCCGCCACCGGCGGGCTGGTCGGTGAGCCGGCCGTGCAGGTCTGGCTCGACCCGGCCGGCGCCACCCCGCAGGCCGCCCGGCCCACGCCCCACCGGACCCGTGCGGCCCGACATGTCCGCGCCGCCTGAACCGACCGGTGCCGGTCCCGCCTGACGACGGGACCGGCACCGGAGGTACGCGCCGACGACTGCCGCGCTACGCGCGGTACGTGTTCCACGCGTTGATCATCCGGGTCGCCTGGCCCGGGGTGAACTGGTACATGCAGGTGTCGTACGTGTAGTCCATGAAGTTGGTGATCGGGTCCAGCCCCGCGGTGGAGCAGGTGTCCCGACCGGTCGGGCACTGGTAGGCCGGCGACGCCTCCGCCGGAGTGTCGGAAACCTGGTCGCCGCTGCCCGAGCAGCCGCCCTGGAACGTGTGGTACAGGTTCAGCCAGTGACCGACCTCGTGGGTGCCGGTGTCACCCTGGTTGTAGTTGGTGGCGGTGCCACCCGGCAGCGACTCGCTGAGCACGACCACGCCGTCCATCACGTTCAGCGTGCTCTGCGGGAAGGTCGCCCAGCCGAGCAGGCCCCCACTCAGCTCGCCGAGATAGATGTTGAGCGTGCCCTTGGTGCCCTGGCGGAGCTGGGTCTTCATCTGCCGCTCGGCCGTGGAGCCCTGCCGGATCGGGTACCACGACGTGTTGGTGACCCGGTTGATGCTCTGCAACTGGAACGCGAAGGCGGTGGCGGCACCGCCCGTCGCACCCGCGAACGACTGGTTCAGCACGTTGATCTGCGATTGGATCATCGAGTCGGGGATGTTCCCGCCGGCCCGGGTGGTGTCCTTGCGGATCACGTGCACCACGACCGGGATGGTGACCGAGGCCGCGGCGGCCTGGGCGCTGAGCGTCCGCTGGCCGACCCGCTTGGCCCGCTCCTGCAACAGGTCGGCGAACTCCGACTCCCGCTGGTGCAGTTGCGCCATGGTCAACTCGTTCGGGTCGTGCTTGACGACCGCGTCGCCCCGGACCCGGGCCGCAGTGCCCGTCGGGTCCTCACACACCTCGTCGGCGGAGACGGCGGCAGCCGTCGGAATGGCGGCCGTGGTGGCCGCCGGCAGCAGACCGACCGTGGCCACACCGAGCGCCACTGCCAGCGACGTCGATGCGATGCCGGCGATCCGCCGGTTCAGCAGGACGGGACGGAGTCCCATAAGCCCACCTCTTTCTGGCGACGCGACCGGGGGTTGTGTCGCGTCGTGCGGGAAACGTGGGCCAGACGTTACAACGCATAGACAGATTTGAGAATGGCTATGTGTTGCCGGCATGCAACTTCTTGCGGAGCGTGCGGAGGCGGGCCGGGCAGGGTGGCCGGCGGGGGTGGCTGGGTGCACCGGGGCGACGGCTCAGGTACAGTGGTGCCGCTTGCGGGTGTAGTTCAATGGCAGAACATCAGCTTCCCAAGCTGACAGTGCGGGTTCGATTCCCGTCACCCGCTCCAACGTGAAGCCCAGGTCAGGATGCGCTCCCGACCTGGGCTTCATTCATGCCGACCGCTTTTCGGGCGTGCTGTGCCCGCTGCGCGTCAGGGCGCAGAGCAGTCGATAGGCGAGGTCGACGGCGCGTTGCTCCCGTCTACGTGAGCCCCAGATTCGGTTGATGGTGGCCAGTTCGGCGTGGACGTCGGCCGTGGGGTCGCGGCGGATCTTCGCGCAGTAGGAGGTGTTCGCCGCCCGTGTCTCGTCGTTGATGCGGCGGACCTCCGTCCGGCCGAGGCGGCGGATGCCGGTCACCGCGAGTTCCCTGATCTGGCTGATCGACAGCACGTTGACATCCGTTGGGATTCCGGCGGCGTGGATGGCGACAGCGAGTTGACCGTTCGACAGGCGGGCCAGGCGGGCTGCTGTCAGCGACAAGGGGTTGACCGGTGCCGCGATGTGGGCGGGAGTTTGGATGTCCTGCGCCGAGGTGCGTCTGGTGGCGACTCGGTCGTTAGGGTGAAGAAGCATCGTGTTCCTTTCGCGAGGGCGATGCGTCTGGCCTCGGCGGGCCGCAATCCCGTCGGGGCCTTCGCTTTGCGCGTCCGGAGTCCTCGTAAGGACGGTCGCGCGTCGATCCATAGGTGAAGCTGGCAAGCATTGAGGGTCTGAATCGACCGTAGATTTGCTTGACTAGCCAAGTCAAGGCTCTGCGGTAAACTTTCCTTGCCTGGCTAGCCAGCGTTAGGGTGTTGTGGTGAGCGAGAGCCCTGACTTCCTCGGTCAGCTTGATCCCGACGACCCGAAACAGGCGTCCCAGCAGATCGCGAACAAGCTGCGGGCTGCCATCCTCACGCGTCGACTCGCGCCGGGCGACAAGCTGCCGTCGCAACCCGAACTGGCCACCCGCTACGGCGTGGCCCGAGAGACGGTCAAGCGAGCCCTGGACCTGCTCCGGGCCGAGCGGCTGATCGTGTCCCGTCAGGGCAGCGGTGTGTTCGTCCGGGCGCAGACGCAGCGGGCCGTCGAACTACGCCCCCACGTCGAAGCCGCGTTCGAGCGGCCCCACGTCACCATCGATTTCGCCGGATTCTCCGGCGAGACACTGCGCGACGCGCTCGCCGAGACCCTCGACAAGGTGCGCGTCGGTCGACTCGCGCCCGAGACCATCGCCGTGCGCGTCCTGATCTCCGACATGACCGCACCGATGGCACTGCCCACGCGGGTCGAGACACAGACCGACGACCCAGCGGTACGCGAACGCGCCGAGCGAATCACCCGCCGAGCAGTAGACGCGATCATCGATCAGGTCACCGAGCTGGGCGACCTCGGCCTGATCCGGTCAGCCGCCGTCGAGGTCCGGCTACAACGGGCATCCCCGCAGTTCAAGCTCTACATCCTCAACAACGAAGAAGTTTTCTACGGTTTCTATCCCGTCACCGAGCGCTCCGTCTCGATCAAGGGTGAACCGATGGCCATCTACGACCTGATGGGCAAGGACGTGCCCCTGTTCCACTACGCCGTAACCGACGACGACACCTCCCACGGCACACAGTTCGTGGAGGCGTCTCGCCAGTGGTTCGACTCGGTGTGGTCGACGATCGCCTACCGGTACGACGCATGAACGCCGACCTCGGCCGACTGCTCGGCGACGTCGATGCACTGCTGCTCGACTTCGATGGGCCGGTGTGCAGCATCTTCGCCGGATACCCCGCACCGCAGGTTGCCGCCGAGCTGGTCAACGTACTGCGGCGCCACGGGGTCGACGTGCCGCCAGACCTTGCCAGCGAGCCGGACCCGCTTGAGGTGCTACGCCGCGTCGGAGCGGCTGGAGACCAGGACGTCACGCGGGCGGTAGAGGACGCACTCTGTGCAGCCGAACGGCTGGCCGTCGCAAGTGCCGAACCCACGCCGTACGGGCGCGAAGTCATCGTGGCATCCCGGCAGGTCGGGATGCCGGTGGCGGTGGTCAGCAACAACTCGGCCGGTGCGGTGAGCGCGTATCTGGCAGCGCATCGGCTCGCCGCGTTCGTGCCGGCCGTAGTCGGTCGGGCGTGCGGAAAACCGGACCGCATGAAGCCCAACCCCGCGCCGATCCTAGAAGCCGTGAGTGCTCTCGGTGAGCCGGCGGGCCGGTGCGTCCTGATCGGCGACTCGTTGTCGGACATCGACGGGGCACGGGCCGCCGGAGTACGGGTGATCGGCTATGCGAATCGGTCAGCCAAGGTCGAGACGTTCCGCGCAGCCGGAGCGGACGTGGTGATTACGGGCATGGGTGAGATAGCCGGCGCGCTGCTTGAGCGTATAGAGGACTGAAATGCATCCGCGAATGGTGCGTTTGTGAGCGGATATGGTGACGCTCAAAGGGCAGCCAGCTATCCCGGACGGGTCAAGGTCCCGTCCGGGATAGCTGAGCGCTTGCCTACAATCGCTCCAACCCTTCGCCACTGGCACGCAGAATTGGCCGGTAAACCGCGAAAGGAACGATTGAGAGCTCGGGATCTTGTGGGTGGTCTGCGAGTCCTGCTATGCCTAGCAGTATGAGAAGGTCGTTGATAACACGGGCCATTTCTGTGCGCCTGATACCTATACCCTGGCCGGAAATAGAATCGGGATTATACTCGAAATCAGGGCTAGGCGAGTAGGAGCCAATCGTCCCTACCATCGTCCATTCCTGTTCTTGGAGGCCGTACCTCGCGAACAGAATCTCGGGCTCGCTGTCGAGGAACCTCCGACCTTCCTGAAGGCGTGCCGTAATACCGACGCCACCGGAGCCGCCAGGGGTCATGGCCAAATGTAGGCCAGGGTGAAACATTCCCCGGGCGACCTTAACGAATGCTCGTAGCTGTTCCGGCGGCAGCCCATCCATTATTCCCGTTGGGTCGTAGTCAGGGATAAGGCTCTCTAGCGCGTCTGGGCTTGGGGCGTCCGTTGGTCGCTGGCTACTCCGCCTGGGGCGTCCCTTTCCCGGCTGACCCTTCTTGCTACTTGTGCGTGCAGCGGCGGGTGCATCCTCGCTATCGCCGCTGAGTATCGCCGCTCAGTCTGCGGCCACGCCAACGCCCGCAAATGCCTGTGCGACATAACGCGCATCGAAGAACCTTGCGGGACCGGTCAATCGAACGAAGGATCCCGGCGGATAGGCTGACTTGAAGTCGTCGAAGGAATCGGAGTCGAAGCTCCTTAGTTCTTCAGAAACGTCCGTCAAGTAACCTTCGCTATCCAACGCTTCTTCCAGCATGGGAAAAACCGCATCGGCCAAAGATCTTTGCGTGCTTTCTTCAGTGCCCCACACCTGTTCTCGATTTGCCACGTTCCGCATGCCGCCTGAGAGGGTTCCCTGCTTCTTCTCGGTGACCTTTTGGTCTTCCGTAATGCCTCCATCGCGCTGCGCAAGCAGTGATCGGACCTTGTCCGTGTCAACATAAATCAGTTCTCGCATCATCTGGGCCAGACCTACCTAACGCTCCTCGATCTCACCGGCCTGCCGACCGTAGCGCCTAGGGCTGACAGGTTGGCTGCTAGGCAGCTGAGGCAAGGCCGGAAGCGCCAGCACGAGAAGGCCAGCGGCGGGTCTTACCCGCTAACCGGGCACGGCCGGTCATGCAGCCGACCCCTTAGGATCGCCGATGCCACGTCGGTGTCCAGGACGACCGGGCTCACGCCAGGCTGGCCCGCCGAGAGGCGTACAGGTCGGCCAGGAATTCGTCCAACTCATCGTCGGACTCGAACAGGTCCGGCCGAGCCAGGTCATCGACGGAGGTGACCGGCCGCACACCCTGACGACGGGCCAACTCCTCCACCGGCACATGCTCAGCGGTCGGCCACTCGGGCACCCGCTCCGCATTGCTCGACATCCCGACTCACCTCCTCCACCACACCGCCACTCATTGTCGCACTGTCAGCACCGAGACCACCCTCACTCAGACGCGCGGAGAGCCAGCGACACGGTAAGGCGGCCCGCAAACGGGCCGGGCCGTCTGGCATGTCCGGGTGTTAGAGCTAGGCGCCGGTCTCTGACCCAGATCGCGCCTGCGGCTCTCATTGATCAAGGAAGCGCGTCATGGCATCGCGCATCTGCCGGTTCGGATCACTTGGTATTAGGTCAGGTTCGGAGGACGTGTGGCTGGCAACGAGTTGAGCCACGGTCGAGGTCGGGCGCTTCCGTTCGGCTGGGTATCGGGCCGGAGACTGTTGCCCTGTCGGTCTTCCTCGACCCCCTCGCGAAAGGGTGGGAAGGGTGGCAGGGCGTCCGTACCTGGAGGTCTATGGAACGTGAGCTTTGCTGGAGGCTGGCGAGGAGATGACCCAGGTGGCTGCCGAGATCAGCAACCTGCTTTGGCTGTAGCGGCCCTTCCCCGCACATGCCATGAGCGTGTCGTACGGAGCTTGTCTGAGGTGAGGAATGCGCGCAGACTATGGCAGACGGAGCGCCATAGAGTGCTGCATGAGGAGTCAGGCCGTGGTCAAGGTGCCACAGTCGCGTATCGATTGGAACCTTCAGCGGTTTCGGATCGCGCTGGTCGACCTACGCGACCTGTTACGCCAGGCTGACACCGAGCACTGGGCACAGTGGGCGGACCGAGCGCTTACCCGCTTGGATGCTGGCGATGTGACTGGCCTCGATTACTGGATGGATGCATACGGCGGGATGGGGAGCATCAGCGATCTGTCGATCATCGGAAGCGGCTCGCTGTCGCCGGATCGAGAGCGGGCTGTCTCCGAGCAGATCGAGGAGCTGCGAGGGCTGTGTTACGGCCTGGCCGCGCAGCTCAAGGCCGACATTCAGGAGTCTCGGCAGCAATGACTGCTCGAGCATGCCCGATCCAACGGTCGACGTCCGGCGTTGCAGACGGCGGCTACCACCGACGGGGCGAAAGCACGGCCAGGAGATGACGGGCCGATGGGTAGGGCTGAGCTACGACGGCACGATCGTCACCGGGTGGGGCGGGATGGCGCACAGTGAGCAGGAAGCCCGCGCCACCATAGACAGGCTCAGGGACGGGGGAGATCGCGAGTGACTGACGTCGTTGAGGTGATCATTACCGGGCCGGACCCCGAGTGGTTGGCGGCCTTCACGCGCCGCCTGGTGGACGACCGTCTGGCCGCCTGCGGACACCACCTCGTTCAGATTCGCTCGATCTATGGGTGGCAGGGCACGGTCCACGACGAACAGGAGGCGCGGGTGGCGCTGCACACCCGGGCGAGCCTGGTCGACCGCATCACCGCCCGTGTGAACGCGGAGCATCCGTACGAGGTGCCCTGCGTCATCGCCCTGCCCGTGAACCAGGGGAATCCCGCCTACCTCCGATGGGTGCTGGATGAGACAGAACCAGCGTGAGCACTTCATCGTGGTGAAGGTTGTCGCTCCGAGCTGTTGATCTGAAGTCGGGTTGAGGTTCTAGCCTCGGTCTGACCGATTCCCGGCACGAAGGAGGGCGGCATGACCGTCGTCTACCGAGTGGACAAGTTCGACGTCCCGGAACCCGCGCGCGCGGAGTTCTGGCGACACGTACGGCGAACTCACGCGATCCTGCGGGATCAACCGGGATTCCTCGACGATGCCCTGCTGGAACAGCACTCCGGCCCGGGGCGCTTCAACGCCGTCACCATTGTGCGGTGGTCGTCTGCGGACGATCTGCCCTCGGCCCGTGCTGCCGTGCAGGCGGCGCATCGCGCGGAGGGGTTCGAGCCGGCTGCCTTCTTCACGGCGGCCGGCATCGAGGCGGACCTGGCGAACTATGTGCAGATCGAGGCCTGATGCGCGACGCCGGGCCGGGAAAGCAGTGACGATCATGGGATGTGGCGGACTTCTACGCTTCCGTCCATGACTGATGGCGAGATCTGGCGTCTGTGTCACCGGGACGAGGTGGTGGCCGCGATCGAGGTGCGGAGCCGTGACTTCCCGTGGACGTACGGGCGGCTTCGTCCGCTGGCGGGGTTCGAGCCGTTCCGTCCGCTCTTCGTGGCGCGGAGCGCCGCTCTCGACGCGGACGACGACGAGGCCATGATGAGGATCGATGACGAGATCAGTGCCGCTTTCACCCTGGTCCGTCCGGATGGTGGCCGGGTCGCCGAGTTCCTGTTGAGCGTCGAGGGCGACGAGGCCGGGTTCCGCTGGCTGGACGAGCCTGTCACGGACGAGTAGGCGTACCTCCCGGTTCTTGTCGGACGGCGGTCTTACGGTGGGCGCATGGTCGAGATTCTGCTGTTTCACCATGCTCAGGGGCAGACGCCGGGGTTCCTGGCGCTGGCCGACCGGTGGCGGGCCGCCGGGCACACCGTGCACACCCCTGACATGTACGACGGTGCCACCTTCGGCACGGTCGACGAGGGGGTCGCGCACGCCGAATCGATCGGGTTCGGGGAGATCATCCGACGTGGGACGGCGGCGGCCGAGGCGCTGCCCGAGCGGCTCGTCTACGCGGGCTGTTCGCTCGGGAACCTGCCGGCGCAGTCGCTCACCCAGACCCGTCCGGGTGCCCTGGGCGCGTTGCTGCTCTACGGTGCGGTGCCTCCGGAGGAGTTCGACAGCCCGTGGCCGGCCGGAACGCCGGTGCAGATGCACGCGATGGCCGACGACGAGTGGGCCGAGGTGCCGGCGATGCGGGCGATGGCGGCGGATATCGACGGCGCGGAGCTGTATCTCTACCCCGGTGCCGGGCACCTTTTCGCCGATGCGGGTGGCGTCGACTACGACGAGCCGGCCGCCGAGCTGCTGATCGGGCGCACGCTGGACTTCCTCGACCGGCTGGGCTGAGCCCACACGCTCGACCGGCTGGGCTGAGGTCGGAGGTCGGTCGCCGTACCCTGGCGATCATGAGATTCGGCATCGTGATCCTGCCCGACCAGCGGTGGTCGGTGGCGTGCCACCGGTGGCAGCAGGCGGAAGAGTGGGGCTTCGACCACGCCTGGACGTACGATCACCTGGGCTGGCGGGATCTGGTGGACGGTCCGTGGTTCGACTCGATGGGTACGCTGACCGCCGCCGCGACGGTGACCTCGCGGCTCCGGCTCGGCACGCTCGTGGCGTCCCCGAACTTCCGGCATCCGGCGGCCTTCGCCCGGCAGGTGACCTCGCTCGACGACGTGTCCGACGGGCGGGTACTGCTCGGGCTCGGCGCGGGCGGCATCGGCTTCGACTCGGCGGTGCTCGGTGGCGAGACGCTGCCGCCGCGACAGCGGGTGGACCGGTTCGCCGAGTTCACCGAGCTGCTCGACGCGATCCTGCTCACCGACGGTACGACCTGGCGGGGCGAGTGGTTCGCGGCGGTGGACGCGCGGAACAACCCGGGCTGCGTACAGACGCCTCGGGTGCCGTTCGTGATGGCGGCCAACGGTCCCCGGTCGATGCGGCTGGTCAGCCGGTTCGGGCAGGGCTGGGTGACCACCGGACCGGACGTCGACGACCTGGGCGAGTGGTGGGACGGGGTGGCCGAGCTGGTGGCCCGGATGGACGCCCGGCTCGCCGCCGACGGGCGTGACCCGGCCAGCCTGGACCGTTACCTCTCGCTGGACTCGGCACCGGCCTTCTCGCTGGGCAGCGCGCAGTTCTTCGCCGACCAGGTGGGCCGCGCGGCGGAGCTGGGCTTCACCGACGTGATCACGCACTGGCCCCGGGAAAGCAGCTGGTACGCGGGCGACGAAGCGGTCCTCGTCGACGTGGCCACCCGACTGCTGCCCGAGCTGCGCGGTTGAGGCGTCCTACGTCCCGTACGCGCCCTCGTCGCCTCGGCTGACCAGCCGGAAGCGTACGCAGACGATCTCGGTGTCGTCGGTGACCGGCGTGCCGAGCCGGGCCCAGTAGGCGGCGTGCCCGGCCCGCCATTCCTCGATCGAGCGGTCGCCCTCCCCCTCGGAGCGGGCGAAGTCCCAGCTCACCTCGGCGAAGCGGGTCACCTCCACACCTGTCACCTCGACCACGGCCACCAGGGAGTCCTGGTCGTCGACGACAACCAGCCGTTCACCGACGTGTTCCAGGTCCTCGCGCTCCTCGGCGTACTCGGTGAGCAAGCCGGCGGTGGCGGTCTTCACCTCGCCCAGGACCAGGGTGTTGAGCCTCGCACGAAGCTCGCCGGGCGTGCCGAGGGCGAGGGTGCGTAGTCCGCCGACGCGTGGCCACATGACGCGAGATTACCGGTGGGGCCGACGGATTCCGGTCGGTTCTCGACGGGTGGAGAGTCCGCATGGGAGCGGTACGGTCGATGCCCGACGAACGAGGAGATGTCGATGGCGGACCGACGCGCGGTGCTCATTCCCGGACGCGGCTACGACACCCGGTATCCGCTCTTCCTCTATCTGGGTGAGGCGCTGCGTCGGCTTGGTTTCGGGCTGCACGGCATCGCCTGGCAGGTGCCGGAGGACTTCGACCCCAACACCATCGGCCGGTGGGTCTGCGACGAGGTCGCCCCGACCCTGACCGAGCGCACCGACCTGCTGGTCGGCAAGTCGCTCGGCTCGCTGGCCGCGCCACTCGCGGTCGAGCGGCGGCTGCCCGCCGTCTGGTTGACGCCGCTGCTGCACCGGGGTGAGGTGGTCGACGCGCTGCGCCGGTCCACCGCCCCGTTCCTGCTGGTGGGGGGTACGGCCGACTCGTCCTGGGATGGCGGGATCGCCCGCCGGTTGACCCCGCACGTGCTGGAGATCACGGCCGCCGACCACGCGCTGATGGTGCCGGGGCCGTTGGCCCGGTCCGCCGAGGTGCTCGGCAAGGTCTGCACGGTGGTCGAGGACTTCGTCCGCTGACCCCGCCCGGGTCGGCTTCGGATGCCGGCCTCCGGCGGCGGCTGGTGCTTGGCGATGGCTGGTGTTCGGCGGCTGGTGTTCGGCGGCGGCGCGGCGGGGTTCGGTGTTAGCAGGGGACCCCTGCTATGCACGAGGCGTTAATAAGGTGCCCTTCCTTTCACAAGGCGGCGCTGGTGAGCAAGCCGCTTATGCGGAGTTCGGTGCGCAGTTCCGGTGCGCAGTCGACCACCACCGCCGAAGTGCCCAGCGGTTCGGCACCTCGGGCGGCGCAGATGTCATAGAGCGCTCGGACCTGGGCGGCGGTGGCCACCCAGTCGTCCACGACCAGCACTCGGTCGCCGGGGCCGAGGTGCCGGTCCCGTACGGCCAGGTCGACCCGCCGGCCACGGAAGTCGGGCGGGCTCTGCGCCCAGGTCAGCGGACCGGCGGGCAGCCGGCCGTCGCCGGGCTTGTGTGCCGGCACGAACCCGACGCCGAGCGCGGTGGCGGCCAGCGGGCCGAGCAGGAAACCGGTCACGGCCGGGGAGACGACCACGGTGGGTCGGGCGTCCCGGAACGGCGCGACGAGCGCGGGACCGAGAGCGGCGAGTACGTCGGGGTCGCGCCACCAGCCGGAGACGTCGCTGACCAGGTGGCTCGCCCCGGGACCGGGGTCGATCCAACGGAACAGCTCGACCAGGCGGGCTCTCAGCTCGGTGGACATCCCCTCATCCTGCGGCACACCCGGGGTCTGCGAGGCAGCCGCGGCCCACCGCTGCGAGGCAACCACCGGTGGCTGTGTGGCCGCCACCGGCCCCCCGCTGCGGGGCAGCGACAGCCCATGGCTG
Organism: Verrucosispora sp. SN26_14.1; assembly: GCF_004307965.1. NCBI lineage: Bacteria > Bacillati > Actinomycetota > Actinomycetes > Micromonosporales > Micromonosporaceae > Micromonospora > Verrucosispora sp. SN26_14.1. The sequence goes on from NZ_SISL01000022.1 coordinate 19,549, forward strand.
CGGGGGGCCGGCTGGCCCACCTCGGATCGGATGATCGGCTTCACGTATCGCCGCAATTATGGTCATACCATCATGATCACGTTGACGTCGGAAGTGGTTCTCTCGTTATGGTCCGACCCGATTTGATCTGCTGAGGAAAGGACCGGGCCGGTGACTGGTAGGCACACCCGTACCCGCAGGATCACCTCGCCGGCCGGGCTGACCGCCACGGCCGTGCTCGCCGTCGCGCTCGCCGTCGGCGGGACCGTCGGTGCGGTGCGTCTGGCGGGCGACTCGGAGCCGGCCGGTCCGACCGCGATCGACCTGCCGGTCACCCCGGACGTCACCGAGCCGTCGACCGGCTCGCCGAGCGCGTCACCGAGTGCCAGCCCGAGCCCGACTGCCAGTCCGAGCGCCAGCGCCTCGCCGAGCGCCTCGGCGAGCCCGACGCCGGTCCGGACCACGCAGGCACCGTCGCGGAGCAAGACGCGCACGGCCAGTCCGACACCGAAGCCGACGGCCACGAAGACGACGGCCCGTCCGGTGGTGGACAGCGGCTCGTGTGGCGCCTCCTTCTACTGGCAGGGCCAGGTGACCGCCAACGGCGAGGCGTTCAACCCGGAGGGGATGACCGCCGCGCACAAGACCCTGCCGTTCGACACCCGGGTACGCGTGACGAACCCCGCCAACGGAAAGTCGATCACCGTACGCATCAACGACCGGGGACCGTTCATCGAGGGCCGCTGCCTGGACCTGTCCCGTGGCTCGTTCGCCGAGATCGCCTCGCTCGACCTCGGCCACATCCAGGTGCGTTACGAGGTGTTGGGCTGAGCCCGACCGGGCGGCGATCGGCGCGCGGGATGATCCTCGCGGCCAGATCCCTCTCGTCCGACGGGTCAGGTTCATTTTTTCGTTCACGTCCATCGGGCATGCTGTCGGATGTACGTACGCAACTCCTCCAGCCGGGCCGTAACCGGCTGAGTCCCGGATCCCGCGCCGGCCTCGGCGCGGCCCTTGCCCTGCTCGCGCTCGTCTCCGCCGTCGAGCTGGCAGACGGGAGGGCGGCGAACTACATCGCGCTGATGGTGGCCGCTCCGTTCCTGGCCGCCGCGTTGGCGTCCTGGCGCATCGTGCTCGGCGTCGGTGCCGCCGCGTCCGTGCTCGGCGCCTCGTTCGCATTGGCCGAGGAGAACGTCTCGCTCTCCACGGCGGTCGCGGTGGCGGGCATCGCGTTGGGCACCGGGATCGCGGCGGCGGTGGCGGCGGTACGTCAGCGGCAGGCCGAGCAGATCGCCGAGTTGTCCAAGCTCGCCGCGGTGGCCCAGCAGGCGGTGCTGCGTCCGCTCGGTCCCCGGGTCGGCACGCTGGCGGTGGCCGGACGTTACATCTCGTCCACCGCGAAGGCGGAGATCGGCGGCGACCTCTACGAGGCCATCGACACCCCGTACGGCGTACGCATGATCATCGGTGACGTACGCGGCAAGGGCCTGGAGGCGGTCCGGCTGGCCAGCATCGTGCTGGGCTCCTACCGGCACGTGGCGTACGAGCGCTCGGACCTGCGCGGGGTGGTCGCGGACCTGGACCGGGCGGTGGCCCGCAGCGTGGGTGACGAGGATTTCGTCACCGCCGCGCTGGTGGAGGAGCGGGGCGGCACGCTCACCATCGTCAACTGTGGACATCCGGCGCCGCTGCTGCTGCGTCGGGGCGCGGTGATCCCGCTCGAACCGCCCGCCCCGGCACCCCCGCTGGGCTTCATGCCGGTGGTCCGGCCCCGGGTCGAGCGGCTGGAACCCGGCGATCGCCTGCTGCTGTTCACCGACGGGCTCGGCGAGGCCCGCCGGGACGGCGAGTTCTTCCCCACCGCCGACCGGGCGTGGCGGCTGCTCGGGCACGGCACGGTGGGCGACGGTCTGGCCTCGCTGGAGACCGCTCTGGTGGAGTGGGTGCACGGTCGGTTGGACGACGACATCGCGCTGGTCCTGATGGAGTACACGGGTTCGCGCGGTGGCGCGACGGCGGCGGTGCCGAGCTGGGAGGTCGGGGCGGCCGAGAGCTGACCCCCGGGGCCGTCGGGCGGTGTCCGGCCGGGCCGGGTCGACCTTCGGGGCCGGGCGACGGCGTGCCGCCGGAACCTGAACCGCAAGTGTGTAATCCCTGTCACTCCGGTGTGCGGGTTGTCGCTGCCTACCCGTCAGTAATAGAGTCTGGGGTTACTGATCGGTAACACCTGTCCGGAAGCGGGGCCAGCGACATGACCCACTACAAGAGCAACCTTCGGGACCTCGAGTTCAACCTGTTCGAGGTGTTCGGGGCGGACCGGTCGTTCGGCCAGGAGCCGTACTCCGAGCTCGACGTCGACACGGCGCGGAGCTTCCTCGCCGAGATGGACCGCCTGGCCCGCGAAGACCTCTCCGCCAGCTACACCGACGGTGACCGCAACCCGCCGGTCTTTGACCCGGCCACCCACACCGCGCCACTGCCGGAGTCGTTCAAGAAGTCGTACCAGGCGTTCATGGACTCCGAGTTCTGGCGGCTCGACCTGCCCCCGGAGCTGGGCGGCACCAACGCCCCCCGGGCGCTGTGGTGGGCGCTCGCCGAGCTGGTGCTCGGCTCGAACGCCCCGGTCTGGATGTACGCCTCCGGCCCGTCCTTCGCGCACGTGCTGCACGTCGAGGGCACCGAGCAGCAGAAGAAGTGGGCCAAGCTCTTCATCGACCAGCAGTGGGGCTCCACGATGGTGCTCACCGAGCCGGACGCCGGCTCGGACGTGGGCGCCGGCCGCGCGCGGGCGATTCCCCAGCCGGACGGCTCGTGGCACATCGAGGGCGTGAAGCGCTTCATCACCTCCGGCGAGCACGACCTGAGCGACAACATCGTCCACTACGTCCTGGCCCGTCCGGTCGGCGTGGAGGGTGTGGGCGGCCCCGGCACCAAGGGCCTGTCGTTGTTCGTCGTACCGAACTACTTCTTCGACGAGGACAGCGGCGAGCTGGGCGAGCGCAACGGCGTCTTCGCCACCAACGTCGAGCACAAGATGGGCCTCAAGGTCTCCAACACCTGCGAGCTGACCTTCGGCGAGCACGGCGTACCGGCCAAGGGCTGGCTGCTGGGCGAGAAGCACGACGGCATCCGGCAGATGTTCATGATCATCGAGTACGCCCGGATGCTGGTCGGCACCAAGGCGATCGCCACCCTCTCCACCGGCTACCTCAACGCCCTGGAGTACGCCAAGAACCGGGTGCAGGGCGCCGACCTGGTCCAGCAGTCCGACAAGAGCGCTCCCCGCGTCACCATCACCCACCACCCGGACGTCCGCCGGTCGCTGCTGCTGCAGAAGTCGTACGCCGAGGGCCTGCGTGCCCTGGTGCTCTACACCGCGTCCTGGCAGGACAAGATCGCCCTCGCCGAGGCGGCCGGTGACGAGAAGGCCACCAAGCTGGCGAAGCGGGTCAACGACCTGCTGCTGCCCCTGGTCAAGGGCGTCGGCTCGGAGCGGGCGTACGAGATGCTCGGGCACGAGTCGTTGCAGACCTTCGGTGGTTCCGGCTTCCTCCAGGACTACCCGCTGGAGCAGTACGTCCGGGACGCCAAGATCGACACCCTGTACGAGGGCACCACCGCCATCCAGAGCCTCGACCTGATCTTCCGGAAGATCGTCCGGGACAACGGCAAGGCGCTGATGGCGGTCGCCGGAGAGATCCAGGAGTTCATCACCACCGAGGTCGGCAACGGTCAGCTCAAGGAGGAGCGGCAGGCGCTCGGCAAGGCCCTCGCCGAGATCCAGAACATGATCGGTGTGATGACCGGCTGGCTGGGCGAGGTGCAGGGCGGCGACGCCCGGTCCCTCTACAAGGTGGGGCTGAGCAGCCGCCGGTTCCTGCTGGCGCTCGGCGACGTGGTGGTCGGCTGGCTGCTGCAGAAGCAGGCGGACGTGGCGCTGAAGGCGTTGGCCGGCGAGGTCTCCGCGACCGACAAGGCGTTCTACACCGGCAAGGTGGCTGCCGCCCGGTTCTTCGCCCGCGAGGTACTGCCCCGCGTCGGCGCCGACCGGCGCATCCTCGAAGGCACCGACCTGGACATCATGGACATCCCGGAGGAGGCGTTCTGATCGGCCCGGTCGACACCGCGCGGTGACGTAGTCCGCGCTGTCCGGTGCAGCCGGTGGGGCACATGCCCCACCGGCTGCACCCGTTCGCGGGTGCTTCCGTGCGCTCGGTGTGTCCATGCCCTTTTGAATGCCTCATTTACTGAGGCTGGTGGAACGGGTTCCGGAGTATCGACCTGGAGGTGGGTGGAGTTGTTGTCGCCAGAGCGACAACAACTCCACCCACCTCCACGACGAACGCCTCGGGAGTCCCGAAGCCGATCAGCGCGGCGGCAACACCCCCGGCCCGAAGCCGCGCAGGGGCACCACCCACGCCCACACCCACCGGTCAGCTCGGCGGCGCGGTCGGCGGTGGCGGGTCGGGAGGCGGCGGCATCATCGCGGTCGGATGCGAGAGCCGGTTCTCCTCCACGATCAGTGTCCGGGCCCGCTTGCGGCGGTCCTGCCAGAACCAGAGCGTGGTGAGCAGGACGGTCAGCCCGGCCAGGATGAAGACCCAGCCGACCGCCCGCAGGTCGATCCACCAGACGTTGGCCCTGATGGCGAACGTCAGGATCGCGCCGATGGCGATCAGGAAGATTCCACTACCAATGCCCATGTGCGCGGCACTCCCCCGTGCGGTTGCTCTGGGCGTACTCGGACTGGTCAGCGACGGTTACCCGTCCGGCGCGGGGTTACCCGCGCTGTCGACCGGCGAACACGACCCGGCACGCGGCGCGGTGGTCGGGTGATCCGGCCTTCACTAGTGCGGTGTCGCCCCGGCTGGTCAGCCGCGTGCGGTGTGCCGGACGTCGATCGGGGCCGTACCCCGTCCCAGTTCCGCCCAGGACACCGTGGGTCGGTGCCGGACCATGTCGCTGGTGCGCAGCCCGTCCGGGGCGGCGCCCTGCGGATCGAGCGACTCGGACAAAAGCGAGATGCCGGGATTGTGGGCGATCAGCAGGACGGTGCCGATGGACGGTTCGACCCGGCGCAGCAGGGTCAGCAGGTCCTCCGGATGCGCCTCGTACGCGTCCGTCTCGTAGCGGACGACCGGAAACGGCCCGGTGGGTCCACCCTCCGGCGGCGAGCCGGTCATGCCCATCTCGACGTGGTGCCAGGTCTGCCGCGTACGCAGTGCGGCGGAGCAGATCACCAACTCCGGCAGCAACCCGTGCCGGGCGAGCCACGCCCCGGCAGCCGCCGCGTCGGCACGGCCCCGTGCGCTCAACGGTCGCTCGATGTCTGGTCCGTCCGCCGTGGGCTGTTCGGCCTTGGCGTGCCGTAGCAGCACGAGCGTGCGTTGCTGTCCCGAGGCGTCCGTCATGCCACCAGCTTGCCCGATTGGCGATCTCCGTGCCGGGGTAAGTCCCTCGATGCCGCAACCTCATCCATGGCCGCGGCGAAGTGGAATGCAGCTTCGAGCCGAGGAGACGACGACATGGGCATCGGTGGCAGTATCTTCCTGATCGCGCTGGGCGCGATCTTCGCGTTCGCCGTGGAGGCGGATCTGGGCTGGCTCAACCTGAGCGTCGTCGGCTGGGTGCTGATGCTCGCCGGTGTCGCTGGCCTGCTCGTCACCCTCTACTTCTGGAACTCCCGGCGTCGTCCGGTCGTCGCTCCGGTCCGTGAGGAGCGCGTGGTCGCCGAGCGCGCCGTTCCCGTGCAGGACAACCGGGTGGTGCAGGAGTACCGCGAGGTGCGCCGACCCGACCCGATGGTCTGACCCGTACGAGACACAACGGGGTGGCGGGAACGATCCGCCACCCCGTTGTCGTGCCGTCCGCCTCGGCTCAGGCGAACAGCGCGAAATAGATCGCGATGTGATGGCAGATCGCCGCGACCAGCGTGCAGGCGTGGAAGAACTCGTGATGGCCGAAGACGGTGGGCCACGGGTTCGGCCGACGCAGCGCGTAGAAGACCGCGCCGACGGTGTAGATGCCGCCGCCCACGGCCAGCAGCACCAGGGCGGTGACCCCGCCGTGGTGCAGGATGTCCGGCAGCATTCCCACGGACACCCAGCCGAGCGCCAGATAGAGCGGAGCGGAGAGCCACCGTGACGCGTGCGGCCAGATCAACTTCAGTGCCACGCCGCCCAGGGCGCCGCCCCAGACCACCGAGAGCATGATCACGGCGGCGCGGGTCTCCAGCAGCAGAACACAGAACGGTGTGTACGTGCCGGCGATGAACAAGAAGATCATCGAGTGGTCCATCCGGCGCATCACCTGGTACCCGCGTGTCGACCACACTCGACGGTGATAGAGCGCGCTGGTGCCGAAGAGGCCGCAGACGGTGAGGCTGTAGACGCCGGTACTGACCAGGGGTGTCCAGCCGGGGCGGGCGGCGGCGATCGAGCAGAGCACGATGCCGCAGATCAGTGCGACGAAGAACGCGTACGTGTGCAGCCAGCCGCGCATCCGGGGTTTCCCGATGTCGACCGGCTTGAGCCGGGGACGTGCTGAGGTGGTCACGGAATCAGGTTACGACAGCGTAGGTTACCTTCGGGTAGTGCAACGCGTCACGCCGTCCGACCAGCAGTCGACGCGCCGGTGGGCGACCGTCGGTCAGGATGGCGGGATGCGGATCAGACCGGTCGGCGCGCACGCCCTTTTGCTCGACCTCACCCCACCACCGCCCCCCGAACCCGGCGGCGCCGCAGACCCGAGCGGCGATGTCGGCAACGGCTCCCCGACGGACGGCCTTCCTTCCGGCGGCTCCCCGACCGGTGGCTCCCCGACCGGTGGCTCCCCGGCGGAGGGATCCGCGGCGGGCGAATTCCCGACTGGCGGCGGGACGGTCGTCGACCTGGTGGAGGCGTGGCGAGCCGAGCTGTGGCGCCGCCGCGATAGAGGTGACCTGGTCGCCGAGGAGATCGTCCCGGCGGCCACGACCGTTCTGCTCGACGGCGTGCCGGACCTTGAGGCAACCGCCATCCGCATAGCCGACTGGACCCCCACCCTCCGACCCGCGCCCGCGCCCGGCGCGGACACCCCCACTGCAACGCGTCGATCATGGAGTTGTAGCGGGGACAAAGAGTCACATAACAGGACAGGCTATCGACCACCACTCCATGATCGACGCGGTGAGGCCGCGATGGAGCGTGAGGCCGCGATGGCGGATGCGGCGGGGTGGGGCGGGGGTGGTGGGGTGGTCGAGGTACCGGTCAGCTTCGACGGGGAGGATCTGCCTCGGGTCGCCGAACTCTGGCGGGTGGACGTGCCGGCGGTGGTACGTCGGCTGCGGGAGACCGAGTTCCGGGTGGCGTTCTGCGGCTTCGCGCCCGGATTCGGGTATCTGACCGGGTTGCCCGCCGGACTGGCGGTGCCCCGGCTGGCCACACCCCGTGCCCGCGTTCCGGCTGGTGCGGTCGGGCTGGCCGGGCCGTACGCCGGAATCTATCCGACCGCCTCGCCCGGCGGTTGGCTGCTGGTCGGACGGACCGGGCTGACCCTCTTCGACGTGACGGCCGATCCGCCCGCTCTGTTGACGCCCGGTACCCGCGTCCGGCTGGTGCAGGCATGACCGGCGGACCGCCGCTTACGCCGGCCGTGACCGGTGGGATGCCGCTCGCAGGCGGTGTACCGGCGGTGTCACTGCGAGGGGAGATCGAGGTGCTGCGGGCCGGGGCGTTGACCACGGTGCAGGACCAGGGGCGCGTCGGATGGGCCCATCTCGGGGTGCCGCGTTCCGGTGCGCTCGACCCGGCGGCGTTGCGGCTGGCCAACCGGCTGGTCGGCAATCCGGAGTCGGCGGCCGGACTGGAGATCACGCTGACCGGCTGCGACCTGCGGGTGGACCGGGCCACCACGGTCGCGGTGGTGGGTGCCGAGGCGGACATCTGGATCGGTACGCGGCCCGGCGACACCGGACGCCCGCTGGCCGTACCGGGCGGAACGGTGCTCCGGACAGGTCCCGCCCGACGGGGTCTGCGGTGCTGGCTGGCGGTGGCCGGGGGCATCGCGGTCGACCCGGTGCTGGGCAGTCGCGCCACGGACACGCTCGCCGGGCTCGGACCGGCACCACTGCGCGACGGCGATCTGCTGCCGCTCGGTGTCGTGCCGGATCCACCCGCGCCGGTCGACTTCACGGTGCCACCGCCGTTCCCGGCGGAACTGCACCTGACGGTGCGACTCGGCCCACGGCATGACTGGTTCACCCCGGTCGCGCTGGACCGGCTGCTCGGCACGGCGTACCAGGTGAGTCCGTTGAGCAACCGGGTCGGCGCGCGGCTGTCCGGTGCGCCGCTGCCCCGCGCGGCGGCCGGGGAACTGCCGAGCGAGGGCATCGTCCTCGGCGCGGTGCAGGTGCCGGCGGACGGCCAACCGTTGGTCTTCCTCGCCGACCATCCCACCACCGGTGGCTATCCGGTCATCGCGGTGGTGGACGACGTGACCCCACTCGCGCAGGCCCGTCCAGGCACTACGGTCAGGTTTCATGGACCTGAACGCTGACCTCGGTGAGGGATTCGGTATCTGGCCCCTCGGCGACGACGAGGCTCTGCTCAATCTGATCACCTCCGCCAACGTCGCCTGCGGCTTCCACGCCGGGGACGCGCCCACGATGCGCCGGGTCTGCGCCACGGCGGCGCAGCGTGGCGTGGCGATCGGTGCGCAGGTCGGCTACCGGGACCTCGCCGGTTTCGGCCGGCGGGCGATCGCGTACGAGTTCGCCGAGTTGCGCGACGAGGTGCTCTACCAGCTCGGCGCGCTCCAGGCGTTCTGCCGGGCGTACCGCACCCGGGTCCGCTACCTGAAGCCGCACGGGGCGCTCTATCACGCGGCGGCGTGCGAGGAGATGCCGGCGGCAGCGATCGTCGCGGCGGTCGACGACTTCGATCGGGACCTGCCGCTGCTCTGCCCGCCCGGCTCGGTGCTGGCCCAACTCGCCCAGGGCGCCGGGATGCGCGTGGTGGCCGAGGGGTTCGCGGACCGCAACTATCTGCCCACCGGTCGACTGGTGCCGCGTACCTCGCCCGACGCCCTGGTCACCGACCCGCAGGAGGTGGCGAACCGGGCGGTGCGGATGGCCACCGAGCGGGCGGTGACGGCCGTGGACGGGAGCGCGATCCCGTGTGTCGTCGAGTCGATCTGCCTGCACGGCGACAGTCCCGGCGCGGTGGCCGCCGCGGAACTCGTCCGCGCCGCACTCATCGATGCCGGAGTGACGCCGACCGCGTTCGGCTGAGAGGTTTGTTAGCAGGGGTCCCCTGCTATACCGCAGGCGTTAACAAGGGGCCCTTCCTTTCACCGCAGTCAGCCGGCGTCCATGCCGCGCAGCACCAGCGGCAGGCGGGTGGGGCCGTCGGCGACCACCCGCACCGGAACTCCCCAGTCCTGCCTGGTCAGGTGGCAGGCCGCGTGCTCCACGTCCGCGTCGCAGGTCGCCGCCTGGGCGGTCACCTGGAGCACGCCGTCGGTCACCGCGCCGTCGATCACCAGCCGGCGGGACAGCTCGGTGCCGGTGCCCGCCCCCTCGACCAGCAGCTCCGGCGGTGACGCGGAGACCACCAGCCGGGTCGACGGACCGTACGTCTCGTCCAGCTTCTGCCCCGGCGCCGGAGTGAAGACGACGTCCAGCACGACCTCCCCGGCGGCCAGGTCGGTCGGCTTGCGTTCGGTGCGGTGCCGGGGGCCGTCGACGGTGTCCGCCCCGGCCGCCGAGAGCGCACCCGGGGCCAACCGGGTGATCCGGTGCGCGGACGACTCCACCACCAGCACCGCCCCGTCGGGCGTGAGCACCAGGTCGCTCGGCTCGCCGAGTTCGGTGGCCACCGTGGAGACCTGGTCGGTCGCGGGGTCGTAGCGGCGTACCGCACCGTTGTAGGTGTCCGCGATCAGCACCGACCCGTCGGGCAGCGCGCAGACGCCGAGCGGGTGCTGGAGCAGCGCCTGCGCCGCCGGGCCGTCCACGTGACCGAAGTCGAACAACCCCTGACCCACGGCGGTACCCAGGATGCCGTTCTCGACGTACCGGACGGCACTGGTCTCGCTGTCGGCCACCCAGAGGCGGGTGCCGTCGGCGGAGACCGAGAGCCCGGACGGCTGCGCCAGCCACGCCTCGGCCAACGGGCCGTCCCGCAGTGCCTCCACGGTGGTGCCGGCGTACATGCCGACGGTGCGCTTGATCGGGTCGAACCACCAGAGCTGGTGGATGCCGGCCATGGCGATGACGATCCGGTCGTCGTACCAGGCGAGGTCCCAGGGGGAGGAGAGGTCGATGGAGAGCGCGTCGTGCGCGTGGTCGTCGACCGTGGAACGCCACTGCCGACCCGTGCCGGCCACGGTGACCACCTCGCCGGTGGCGAGCCGTACGCCGCGCAGCAGGTGGTTGACGGTGTCGGCGACCACCAGGTCGTAACCGGCGACCTCGGCGACGTGCTCGGGCAGCAGGCTCAGGCCCTGCGGCTCGGAGAAGGTGGCGGCCTCGGCCGGTCCGTCGCCCCGACCCCGGCTCCCGGTGCCGATGGTGCGGGTCACGGTCTCGCCGTCGTCGGCCAGCTCGACCACCCGGTGCCGGGCCGAGTCCGACACGAGCAGGCCACCGCCGGGCAGGGCCACCGCCTTGCCGGGGAAGCGCAGCGTCGTCCGCGGCTCGGCCGGTGGCACGTACGGGCCGTCGCCCCGGCGCAGGGTGCCCTTGGCCTCGTGGGTGGCGATCAGGTCGTCGATCAGCCGGGCCAGCCCCTCGGCGTGACCCTCGCCGGCCATGGTGGCCACCACGTACCCCTCCGGGTCGACCACGGCGAGGGTCGGCCAGGCGCGGGCCGCGTACTGCTGCCACATGTCCAGCTCGGGGTCGTCGAGCACCGGGTGGTGCACGCCGTACCGCTCGACGGCGGCGGCGAGGGCGTCGGGGTCCTTCTCGTGCTCGAACTTGGGCGAGTGCACGCCGATCACGACGAGGACGTCGGCGTACTTCTCCTCGAGTGGACGCAGCTCGTCCAGCACGTGCAGGCAGTTGATGCAGCAGAAGGTCCAGAAGTCCAGGACGGCGATGCGACCCCGCAGATCCGCCAGACCCAGGTCCTTGCCGCCGGTGTTCAGCCAGGCCCGGCCCCGCAGCTCGGGTGCCCGTACGCGTGCACTCATGCACCCCATCGTGCCCTACCGGCTGGACCTCGGTGTCGTCCGCGCACACGAACACCGAGGGCGGGACACGGTGATCGTGCCCCGCCCTCGGTGTGACGTGGTCAGCTCCCGGTCGCCGGTTTCAGGCAGAGGAACGGGTTCGAGGAGACGCCGCGAAGCTCCACCAGCGGCATGGTCGGGTCGGGGCAGCTGTCCTTCGTCTCGACCTTGGACACCACCGTGAACGCCTCGTTGTCGCCGCACTGTGCCTCGACGGCGCTGTTGCCGGACCGCTTGACGCAGGTGCCGACCGCCGGGTCGAAGGCCCCTGCCTCGTTCGATCCGCCGATCTTGCCGAGGAGCAGCAGCAGACCGAGCGGGATGGCCAGGATGAGCACGGCGGCGACCAGTACTGCGGCGAGGACCCGACCGTTGCGGACCTTCGGCACCGGAGTCTCCGGAGCCGGTTCGGCCACCGGTTTGAAGGAGTCGAAGCGGCTCTGGTCCGGGTCGGACGGACCGGAACCGGTGCCGGCGTTCGCGCCCCACGGCGGCGGCGACTGTCCCGGCGGCGGGAACGCCGCGGTGTGGTCGGCGCCCGGCTCGGGGCGCTTGGCACCGTAGGTGCCGCCCGAACGCTCGGACGGGCCGCCGAAGGGCTCGCCGCCCGGAGCCCCGAAACGGTCGCCGCCGGGCGGACCGCCGAAGGGGTCGTTGCCCTGACCGCCGAAGCGGTCACCGGGTGCGCCACCGAAGGACGGAGCGGCACCCGGTCCACCGAACGGGTCGCCACCGGGGTGGCCGCCGAAGCGGTCGCCACCGGGCGGGCCGCCGAACGGGTCGGCGGGACGCTCCGGCTCCGGGTGCGGCTTGGTGCCGTTGACCGGACGGTTGGTCGGCGGAGAGTCGGCGAAGGAGGGCATCCCCGCCGGGAAGGCCGGCGGAGCCGCCGGGGAGCCGGGAGCAGCCGATCCGGAGTAGGAGCCCGGCCCGCCGGCCGGCGGCTCGTGGTCGGCGAAGTGCGGCTCCGGGTTCTGGTCGAACCGGGGTGCCGGCGGCTCGTCCCGTTCCGGGGTCGACTCGCCGGACTCGGAGCGGGCGGGGCGGCCGTACACCCGCGACTGCGGGGCGGGCGGCCCGGCGGGGTGCGGCGGGTGGTCGG
>NZ_SISL01000220.1:0-9896 GCF_004307965.1 Verrucosispora sp. SN26_14.1
GGCTCGGAGTGGTGTATAAGAGACAGCCCGGCGCGCGCTGCACGAGGGCGAGCCGGCCCTCGCCGTCGAGTACGCCGAACGCGCGGCCGAACTGGCCCGCGTCGACGGCGTACCGGCGCAGGACCGGGTGGTGCACGCGCGGGCGCTGCTCCAGGTCGGGCGGGTGGCCGACGCGCTGGCGTCGGCCGAGAAGATCGCCGCCAACGCCGGGGACCAGGCGACCACCCGGATCAGCGCGCTGCTGCTCGCGGGGCAGGCCCAGCAGGCCATGGGTGACCTGCGGCGGGCCGAGACCTGCTGGCGGGAGGCGTTGCAGGTGGCCACCGACGCGGACCTGCCGAGCCTGCGGGCCTCGGCGATGCGTCGGCTGGGCATGGCCGACTTCCTGGCCGGCCGGCTCGGCGAGGCGAGCAGCCGGTTGGCCGCCGCGTACCAGGTCAGCCTGGCGGTGCAGGACCGTCGGGGGCAGGCGTGGTCGTTGCAGAACCTGGCCTGGGTGACCACCACCCGGGGCGACTTCGCGGGTACGGACGCGGTGCTCGGCCGGGCCGCCCGACTCTTCGCCGAACTCAAGGACCCGTACGGGCGGGCGTGGCTGCGGGGCACCACCGCCTTCGCCCGGCTACTGGCCGGTCGACTGAGCGAGGCGCGTCGGCTGGCCCGGATCTTCCTGCCCTTCGGGGAGCGGGTCGGCGAGGCGTGGGCGGTGGGCACGCTCCGGGCGGTCGACGCGTACGCCAACGCGGAGCTGGGCGAACTGCTCGACGCGGACCGGGAGGCCCGTCGGGCGTACCGCGAGTTCGCCGCGGCCTCCGACGAGTGGGGGCAGGGTTTCGCGCTTGTCGTCCGAGGTGTGGTGGCCCGTGGCCTTGGCGAGCCGGAACACGCCGCCGACCTGCTCACCGACGCCCTGGAGTACGCCGGTCGGACCGCCCATCCGCTGCTCACCGGCATGGCCGGCACGCTGCGCGGCTTCGTGGCGCTGGACATGGGCGACGTGGCCGGTGCCGAGCGGTACGCGCGAGCGGTGCTGACCAGTGTGGAGCCGCACAATCCGCAGGCGCCCGCGCAGGTGGGGCCTCGGGTGCTGCTGGCGACGGCCCGGTTGGCAGCCGGTGACTCCGGCACCGCGGTCGGCCTGCTGGCCCCGGTGGCCACCGCCGCCGCCACCTCGCCGTCGCTGTTGTTCTCCCGTCGGCAGTCGATGGCGCGTTACGCCTCGGCACTGCTCGCGCACGGGCAGTACGAGCAGGCGCTGGACTGGGCCCGTCGGGCGGCGGGCACGCCGGCCGAGGACGTCCGCAGCCAGGTGGTCGCGGCCCGGGTACGCGCCGAGGCGCTGGCTGCCTGCGGCCGGCCGGCGGAGGCGTTGACCAGTGCCGAGGAGGCGGTCCGTCTGTCGTTCGCCACCGAGCAGCGCAGCGAGCGCGCCGACGCCGAGGCGCTGTACACCCGGTTGCGCGACGGTCGCTGAGCCGACCCGTCGGCCTGCCGACGTGGTGCGGTGGGGCCGGGTATGTCGGTTCCGGTGATGTGGGCTGTCGGGGCCGACCGATAGCGTGCACGGTGCACGCGGCGGTCAACATGGGCGGTCGTGCCGTCAAGGGGGAGGGCTCAGATGAGGCTGCCGCGCTCGGTCGCCGGCTGGACGGTCGCGGTGTTCGGCGTGTTGGCGCTGGTGATGGGTGCGGTCGGGCTGATCTGGCCGGAGGTGCTGCTCGGGATGCTCGGCTTCGAGATCCCGGCGACCCGGGCGCCCGGCGACTACACGGGCGTGTTCGTGACCGCCTCGTCGATGGCCTCGTTCAACATGGGGGTCTACTACCTGCTCGCCACCGCCACCGAGTGGCGCGCGTTCTTCCGCTTCACGGTGGTGTTCCGGTTGGTCACGTTCACCGTGTTCACTCTCGCGGTGCTGGCCGACGTGGCGCCCGGCCGGTTCTTCGGCGTGGCGGCCTGGGAGGGTGTGGGCGCTCTGGCCACCGCCGCCGGCCTGTGGTGGGACTCCCGGCGCGCCGCGCAGACCGCGCCGGAGCCGTCGCCCGCCGATGCGGTTCACTGAGCCGCCGGTCCAGTTGGGTATTTTCGAAACCGTGACCGACACCCCGCCCGGCGCCCTGCCGACGCCCATCGTGCCTGGTCTGACTGATTTGCGGGTCTTTGCCCGAGGGGGCTATGCGACCGTCTACCGGGCCACCCAGATCTCGGTGGACCGCGAGGTCGCGGTCAAGGTCGAGAACCGCACTCTCGCCAGCGACCGGGACCAGGCCCGCTTCCTGCGCGAGGCGCGTGCGGCCGGTCGGATGTCGTCGCACCCGCACGTGGTCGACCTCTTCGACGTCGGGGTCACCATCGACCAGCACCCCTACCTGATCATGGAGCTCTGCGACGGGTCGTACGCCGAACGGATGCGTACCTCGCCGCTGGGCGCCGCCGAGGCGCGGGACCTGGGCATCAAGATCGCGGACGCGCTCGCCCACTCGCACGCGGCCGGGGTGCTGCACCGCGACGTCAAGCCGGCCAACATCCTCTACTCGCACTTCAACTCGGCGGTGCTGGCCGACTTCGGGCTGGCCGTGGTCGCCGAGATGCGTGACGCCACGGTCGCCCTGGAGGTGCTCACCCCGGCGTACGCCCCGCCGGAGATGTTCAGCCACAGTCCGCCCTCACCGGCGGTGGACGTCTACGCGCTCTGCGCCACGCTCTACGCGGTGATGCACGGTCGGCCGCCACGCTGGCAGACCGAACGCAACCCGAGCCTGGTCACCGTGCTGGAGATGTTCCACCAGCCGATCCCCGGCATCCCCGGGATCCCGGAGGATCTGCTCGACGTGCTCCGCGCCGGGATGGCCAACGACCCGGCGGACCGCCCCTCCGTCGTCCAGTTGCACGACATGCTCGTCGGCCTGCAACTGGAGGGTTTCGGCCCGCCGAGTCCGCCTATCGGCCTGCTCGGCGGCGGATACCACGGCGGTGTCCGGGCGGCGGGTGCGACACCTGACGCCGGGGACACCGGCGCCTCCACCGAGCGCGGCCGGGGACGGCGCTGGTTCCTGGGTGCCACCGGCGTGGTGGCGCTGGCCGCCTCGGCGGGCGTCGGTGCCTGGGCCGCCGGTGGGCTTCAGTCCGGCCAGCCCACCGCCCCGACCCGGCAGATCACGACCGGCGTGCACCGTCCCGGCTGCGCCGCCCTGCCCGAGGCGCTGCCGGAGGGCGCCCGCTGCGCGGAGGAACTGGAGTGCTTCGGCCCGGTGCAGGTGCGCGCCCAGCGGGCCGAGGCCAGCCAGGTGCCGTGCGACACCCGGCACACCTGGGAGAGCTACGCCGCGGGGGAGTTGCCCCCCACGCTGCGCGACGCCGACCACGACGAGATCGTGGCGGATCCGGCCGTCCGCAAGATCTGCAACACGGAGACGTTCCGCCTGGTCAGCGGCATCGACAAGCCCACCGGGTGGAACCTGGAGGTGCTGCCGCCGGCCGACGCGCAGAACGACGCGACCTACCGCTGCCTGGCCGGGCGCGGGCTGGACGGGCTGGCGTCCCCCACCCTCACCGGGAGCTGACCGGGGTCAGTGGCTCGCGTCGCGGCGGTAGCGGTCCCGCATCGCCCGGACGGCTTCCCGGTCGCCGAGCGTCTCCAGGGTGTCCGCGTCGATGCCGGGCGCCTGTGCCATCGGGTGGACCGGTGGGGGTGGAGGTGGCGTGTCGACCGGGGCGGCCTGCCGGGCGGCGGTGACCGCCACCCCGGTGACGATGGCGAGCAGGACGCAGCCCAGGGCCATCGCGACCCCCAGCAGGTCCTGCCGGGGCCCGACGATCAGTGCCACCAGCAGCCACAGCGATCCGAGTGCGGCGAGCACCGCCACGGTGCGCGCGTCAGGTCCGGGGATGCGTCTCACGCGTCCAGAATGTCGGAGATTGCCGATCTGTCAACAGCAGACGGTCGAGCGCCTGCGTAACATCTGACAACTCCACCTTACGGGATGCCGAAAGCACGACCTTGACGCCTGCATTGTCGGACATGTTGCTGTTCATCGGACCGCATGCATCGTCCGACGTCTCTAGAGTGACGGAGGTCGAGCCCGACTCGACGTGTCCCGTCTCCCACCGGAAGGCGTCCACATGCCACGACCAATCCGGAACTTCGCCGCCGCCGGGCTGATCGGCGCGCTCCTCGCCGGAGCGGCGGTCGTGCCCGCCAGCGCCGCACCCACCACGATCGGCGGGGGCATCGCCACGGTCTCGCACCGCACCAGCCCGCTGGAGCGGCTGCGCGTCGACCGTGTGCCCACGCCCAAGCTGGACTGGTACGAGTGCTACGACTACGCCGAGTGCGCCACCGTCGACCTGCCGCTGGACTACGACCAGCCGAGGGGCGAGACGACCGAGATCGCGGTGCTGCGGGTCAAGGCGCGGGACCAGAAGCGCAAGATCGGCAGCCTCTTCCTGAACCCCGGCGGACCGGGTGGCTCGGGCACCGACTTCGCCCTGTTCGCGCCCTACTACCTCGGTGACGAGGTGCTCGACCGGTTCGACATCGTCGGCGTCGACCCGCGCGGGGTGGGCGCCAGCGAGCAGATCCGGTGCTTCACGTCGGTCAAGGACCAGACCCGGGCGTACGAGGGGTTGAACGTCACCTTCCCGTACACAAGAGCCGAGGAGAAGGCGTACGTGGCCTCCTCGATCGCGGTCGGCAAGGCATGTTCGACCACCGGCAAGCCGCTCAGCGGCGCGATGTCGACCGCCCAGGTCGCCCGCGACTTCGACGTGCTGCGGCGGGCGGTCGGCGACAAGAAGCTGTCCTATCTGGGCATCAGCTACGGCAGCGTGCTCGGGCAGTACTACGCGAACATGTTCCCCGACCGGGTGCGGGCGGTCGCGATCGACGGTGTGCTGGACGCGACCACGTGGTTCGGCGCCGGCGCCTCCGGCAACCTGGGCCAGGAGGACCGGATGCGCAGCGCGCAGGGCGCGCACAAGGCGCTGCGCGAGATCCTCAAGCGCTGCAAAGCGGCTGGTGTGGAGGTCTGCCCGCTGGCCTCCGGTGACCCGGTCGCCAAGTTCGAACTGCTGACCAAGCGGCTCAAGGCCAAACCGCTGGTGATCGAGGACCCGGACGAGGGCGATTACACCTTCACCTACGCCACCGTCATCGGCATCACCGCGCGTTACCTTTATGATCCGTACGGCTACGAGATCGTCTACCTCCTCGATGGCCTGCTGACGCTGACCGACCCGTCGGCGACGAACGCGTCGCGGACGCAGGCACGCACCTCGCTGCTCCAACGGACCGAGAAGGCGCGGCAGCAGGCCCGGGCCTACGACTTCCCGTACGAGAACGGGCTGGAGGCCTTCCTCGGGGTGGACTGCACCGACGCGTACCACCCGAAGGACGCCGCCTCCTGGGCGGACCGGGCGGCCAGGGCCGACAAACGCGACCCGCACTTCGGCCGGTACTGGTCCTGGGTCTCCGCGCCCTGTGCCCGGGACACCTGGACAGTGCGGGACGAGGACCGCTTCACCGGCCCGTTCAACCGGCGGACCGTCAACCCGGTCCTGGTCGTCGGTAACTACTGGGACCCGGCGACCAACTACAACGGTGCCGTCGCCACGGCCAAGCTGCTGCCGAACAGCCGACTGCTCTCCAGCGACAACTGGGGCCACTCCGCGTATGGCACCTCGGCCTGCGCGACCGGCGCCATCGACGCCTACCTGCTGCGGTTGACGCTGCCGAAGAAGGGCACCGTCTGCCACGGCGACATCCAGCCGTTCGAGGAGCTGCCGGAGTCGGCGGCAGGCGCCCGGGTCGACACCTCCAAGGAGGACCTTGCGGCCAAGGGTGCACCGCGCCGCGGTGCGCCCAAGCAGCTCCCGCCGGTGGTCGTGCCGATGCCGGGGATCGGCGCGCTGACGGCGCGCTGAGGTCGCGACACACCCTCCGGGGTGCGGCGGGCAGTCGGATGCCCGCCGCACCCCGGTGCGTTTCACGACGGTACCGACTGGCAGACGCTCGCTACTTTCAGTGTCATGACAACTTCGGAAGGTAGCGAGGTGATCCATGGTCAGTCGGTTCTCCACCACCCGGTTCCGCTCGGTGGCCACCACCCTCGCGGTCGCCCTGACGCTGTTCCTGGGCGCAGCGGCCGGTTGTGACAGTCAGAAGGAGCCGGAACTGCCCTCGGTGCAGGAGAAGCTCCGCGAGTCGCACGTCTGGGAACAGAACGTGCTGCGGATCGGTGTGGCGGTCAACGAGCCGCTGATGGGAGACGTACGCGACGGCGGGCACGTCGGCTTCGACGTCGAGATCGCCCGCTACGTCGCCGCCTCGCTCGGCTTCGAGGGCGACCAGCGGATCGAGTTCGTGTCGGTCTCCACCGAGGACCGGATCCCCGCCCTCCAGGGCGGCATAGTCGACCTGGTGGTGTCCAGCTTCTCCATCACCGAGGAGCGCAAGAAGGAGGTCAGCTTCGCCGGGCCGTACCTGGTGACCACACAGGAGGTGATGGTCCCGAGCCGGCACCGGGACACCATCCGGACCATCGAGGACCTGCGGAACCCGAAGTTCCAGATCTGCACCAGCGGTGGCTCCACCACCGAGGCGGAGCTGGAACAGCACCAGGTGCGCGCGGTGGTGGTGAAGGACGTCGGCGACTGCGTCGAGGGCATCCTGGACGGCCGGTACGACGCCGTCAGCTCGGACGAGACGATCCTCGCCGGCTTCGTGGCCCGGTATCCGACGGAGTTCGAGATCGTCGACATGCCCTTCGGCACCAGCGAACTGCTCGGCATCGGCGTGCCCATCGGCGACCCCGCGCTGCGCGACCTGGTGGCGTACTTCCTCGACAAGAGCTACCGCCAGGGTCGCAACGGGGAGATCAGCCCGTGGCAGGTCGCGTACAACCGGACGCTGGGTCCGTGGCTGCGGACGGAGAAGCGGCAACCGCAGCCCCTCGACGTGCCCCGACTGGTCGACTTCGACGACAAGGTGCCGGGCCGATGAGCACGCCGGCGGCGACCACCGGCAACGCCCCGGACGCCGACCGGCCGGTGCCGTCCCAGGTGACGCCCTCCGAGCCGGCGGTGCCGCCACGGGACGCCCCCGCCAGGCAGGACGGGCCTGCCACGTCGGAGGGGCCCGCGGACGTCGGCGGGGACCGGACCGAGCGCCGAGCGCGGTCCAGCCAGTCGTTCTGGACGGCGGTGGTCGGCGTACCGGCGATCTTCTCGGTGCTCCGCCTCGGCGTCGAGGCCGGCGGCGAGTTGCAGACCACGTTGCTGCTGGTGGCGAACGTGGGACCGGTCAACATGCTGGCCGGCTTCCTCACCACGGCGGCCCGCCTGCTCTGCACCGCGCTGGTCGCGGTCTTCGCGCTCGGCGGAGTGCTCGCGGCCAGCCGGGAGGCCACCGCCCGCCGCTCGCTCTTCGCCCGCTGGATGGACGTCACACCGAGCTGGTTCATCGCGGCGAGCTTCCTGATGGCCCTGCTCACCTGGCCGCTGCTGTACCTCCCGCTGCTGCTGCCCACCCTGGCGGCGGCGTTCGGGCTCACGGCGGTCCGGCTGCACGAGCGCCCGGCGGTCCGCATCCTGATGATCACTGCGGCGTACGCGGGCTACCTGTGGCTGCTCCTGCCCACGCTGCGCGACGCGTGGCGGCAGGCCGAGCCGCTGCCGATCGCGCTGCTGGTGGTGCCGCCGCTGCTGGCGATCTTCGTCGCCGGGCCGCTGCCCCGGGTGGTGCTCCGGGCCTTCGCCCCGCTGAGTCAGGCCGCCGTGCTGGTGGTGCTGGTCTGGGCGGCGCTGCCGGTGATCAGCACACCGGTGCTGCCGCTCACCGTGACCACGGTCGGGGCCACCGCCGAGGCCAGCGAGGAGATCCGGGGGCACGTGGTGACCACCGACGACGTGCACACGGTGATTCTCCAGGAGCGGGGCGGCGTCCGGTACGTGCCCGTCGACCACGTACGCGGACAGGTGCTCTGCCCCTCCGAGGAGGAGCTGCCCCGCTACCGGCTCTGGATCCACGACTTCCACATCGAGGACTCACTGCTGGAAGGGCTGGGCCGGCGGGTACGCCCGGTGCACCGGGTGGACGCCGCCTGCCGGTGAGCGCCCACCCGCCCCGGGCTCAGTACGACTTGTCCTGGCCGAGCACGTGCTGGGCGACGAAGTTGAGGATCATCTCGCGGCTGACCGGGGCGATACGACCGGCCCGTACCGCCCCGAGCAGCGTGGCCACGCCGTACTCGGTGGTCATGCCGGCACCGCCGAGCGCCTGCACGGCGGTGTCGACCGCGAGCGCGGCGGCCTCACCGGAGGCGTACTTGGCCATGTTGGCGGAGATGCCGGCCTCCAGGTCACGTCCCGCGTCGTAGAGCGTCGCCGCCTTCTGGATCATCAACCGGGCCAGCTCCACCTGCACTGCCGCATGGGCCAGGGGATGCGACACGCCCTGGTGCGTGCCGATGGTCCGACCGCCCCAGACCGTGCGGGTCGCGGTGTACTCCGAGGCGCGCTCGATGGCGTACCGGCCGGTGCCGGCGCCCATCGCGGCGACGGTGATGCGTTCCGGGTTGAGCCCGGAGAACAACGCCGGCAGTCCGGCGTCGAGCGACTCGCCGACCAGCGCGTCGGCGGGCAGCCGGACCTCGTCCAGGTAGAGCAGGAACTGGTTCTCCGGGGAGAGGATCTCCATGTCCAGCTTGGACCGGGTCAACCCGGGCGCGTCGGTCGGCACGATGAACAGGGCCGGCTTCAGCCGCTGCCCGGCACCGTCGGTGGTGGTGTCGTCCCCGGCGCGGGCCACCACGAGGACGTGCCCGGCCTCGTCGACGCCGGAGATGTAGCACTTGCGACCGGAGAGTACCCAGTCGTCGCCGTCGCGACGGGCGACGGTGCCGAGGCGGTGGAAGTTGGACCCGGCCTCCGGCTCGGTGATCGCGAAGACGATCTTCTGGGAGCCGTCGGCCAGACCGGGCAGATGGCGTTTGCGCTGGTCCTCGGTGCCGTGCCGGGCGATGACGGTGGCCGCGATGGCGGGGGAGACCACCAGCAGCAGCAACGGGCAGCCGGCGGCGGCCAGTTCCTCGCAGACGATGGCCAGATCGGTGATGCCGCCGCCCCCGCCGCCGTACTCGGTGGGGATGTTGACGCCGAGGTAGCCGAGCCGGCCGGCCTCGTGCCACAGCTCGGTGGTGTGCTCGCCGGCCTTGGCCTTATCCACGAAGTAGCGGTGGCCGTACCGCCGGCCCAGCGACCGGACCGCGTCGCGGAGCTGCTCCTGTTCCGGGCTGAGGTCGAAGTTCATGACGATGCCTCCTCGGTGGGGGTGACCACGGCCAGCACCGCACCCGTGTCGACCTGGCCGCCGGCCGCGACCGGCAGCTCGGTGACCACGCCGTCGGTCGGGGCGAGCACGGGGTGTTCCAACTTCATCGCTTCCAGGGTCAGCAGCAGGTCACCGGCGGCCACCCGCCGGCCGACCTCCACGTGGACCCGGGCCACCGCCCCGGGCAGCGGGGCGAGCAGCGACCCGGCGGTCAGCTCCGCACCGGGCGCCGGGAAGCGCGGCAGCTCGGTCAGGCTCGCCGCGCCGTCCGGGCCGTCCACGAAGATCGACGCACCGACCAGGTGCACCCGGTACGCCCGGCGCACCCCGTCGACGTCGAGCACCACCCGTTCCGGGCCCGCCTCGACCAGCGTGACCTCCGGCGACTCGCTCTCCGGCGACGTCGACCACTCGGCGATGCCGCCGTCGCGGTCCAGCCGGTACCGGACCTCGACCTCCCCGTCCGGGCCGGAGAAGTGGGCGACCTGCGGGAAGGCGGGCACGTTGCGCCACCCCGAGGGCAGCCCTCTCTCTTATACACCTCTCCGAGCCCACGAGACTAGCGCTC
>NZ_SISL01000221.1:0-9843 GCF_004307965.1 Verrucosispora sp. SN26_14.1
CCTCGGGCGGCGGCTCGCCGCCGGGGTGTCCCGCCCGGGTGCCCTGCCCGAGGTGCTCACCGCCGCCGGGAACTCGCTGACCGTCTCGCTGGCCGGCGCCGCCCTCACCATGCTGCTGGCGCTTCCGCTGGGGCTGCTCGTCGCCCGGGCGCCGGGTCCGCTGACCACCGCACTGGACCGGCTGGCGTACCTGGCCCACGCCCTGCCCGGCGTGGTGATCGGGCTCTCGCTGATCTTCTTCGGGATCAACGTGGCGTACCCGCTCTATCAGACCCGGTGGCTGCTCGCCCTGGCGTACGCGACGCTGTTCCTGCCGTTGGCGGTCGGCGCGGTAGCCGGCGCGGCCGCCCAGTCCCCCGCCGGACTGGAGGAGGTGGCCCGGTCGCTCGGCCGTGGCCCCTGGACCGTGCTGCGCACGGTGACCCTGCCGCTCACCCTGCCGGGCATCGGCGCCGGGGCCGCGCTGGTCTTCCTCACCGGCATGAAGGAACTCCCGGCCACCCTGCTGCTGCGACCCACCGGCACGGACACCCTGGCCACCGAGCTGTGGACGAGTACGGCCGTCGGCGCCTACGCGGCAGCGGCCCCCTACGCCGCGCTGCTGGTGCTGATCTCGGCGGTACCCACCTGGCTGCTGGTCGCCCGCAGCGGCCTGCTCGACCGGGAGCGCAACGCATGAGACACGTAACGGAGTGGAGGGGCGGCATGAGTGAGCACAGCGAACGAATCAGCAGCTCAGCAGGCCATGTCGCCACGCAACGAAGTGGAGGGGCGGCATGAGTGAGCGAAGCGAACGAATCAGCAGCTCAGCAGAGCATGTCGCCACGCAACGGAGTGGAGGGGCGGCATGAGTGAGCGAAGCGAACGAATCAGCAGCTCAGCAGAGCATGTCGCCACGCAACGAAGTGGAGGGGCGGCATGAGTGAGGTCGTGCTCGACGGAGTGGTCAAGCGGTACGGGCGGGTCACCGCGTTGGCCGGCGCCGACCTCAGCGTGCCGTCCGGGCAGTTGACCGCGGTGCTCGGGCCGTCCGGCTGCGGCAAGACCACGTTGCTGCGCTGCCTGGCCGGCTTCGAGCGGCTCGACGGCGGCGAGATCCGCATCGACGGCGCGGTGGTCGCGGGCGGCGGCCGGCACCTGCCGGCGCACCGGCGTCGTATCGCGGTGGTGCCCCAGGAGGGTGCCCTCTTCCCGCATCTGCGGGTGGCCGAGAACATCGGGTACGGGCTGGACCGGGCCACCCGGCGGACCGACCGGGTCGAGGAGGTGCTGGCGCTGGTCGGGCTCGCCGGGTACGGCGACCGGATGCCGCACCAGCTCTCCGGTGGGCAGCAGCAGCGGGTCGCGGTGGCCCGCGCACTCGCGCCCCGACCGTCGGTGGTGCTGCTCGACGAGCCGTTCAGCGCCCTGGACGCGGGGCTGCGCGCCGGGCTGCGGCACGACGTACGCGAGGCGCTGCGCGCCGACGGGGCGACCGGTGTACTGGTGACCCACGATCAGGGGGAGGCGCTGTCGGTGGCCGACAAGGTGGTGGTGCTGCGCGACGGTCGGGTGGTGCAGGCCGCCGCGCCGACCACGGTCTACCGGGAGCCGGCCGACCCGTGGGTGGCCGGTTTCGTCGGTGACGCGGTGCTGCTGCCGGCGGTCGTGGAGAGCGGGACGGCCCGGACCGCGTTGGGGGTGCTGCCGGTCGCCGGTGCGGTGACCGACGGGCCGGTCACCGTGCTGCTGCGGCCGGAGCAGATCCGGCTGGCCGCCGGGCCGGACGGGATCACCGGCACCGTGCTGCGGCACGACTTCCACGGCCACGACGCGCTCGTCGGTCTGCGACTGGGCGACGGTACGGCGATCACCGCCCGGGTGCTCGACGGTGCCACCGTGCCGATGGACGGCGAGGTCACGGTGCGGGTGGACGGTGCGGCGCGGGTCTTCCCGGCGGACGCCGAGCGCAGGTCCCCGGTCGACCTCGCCGCCTGACCTCGACCGGTGGTCCGGCCGACCCGGGTCGGCACCGGTGGCGTCGGCCCGGGTCGGTCTGGTCTTCGGTGGTCACGCGCGGGCCCGGCGGACGCTGGAGCCGTCCGCCGGGCCGGTGTGCGTCAGGGTCAGTTGACCACGAACAGCAGGCGGTTCGGCGAGCCGCTGCCCGGGCTGGTCACCACGCCGGTGGTGGCGTTGCTGGTCAGGTAGCTCTTGACCTGGGCCGGGGTGTAGGACGGGTTGGCCGAGAGCACGAGCGCGGCGGCACCGGCCACGTGCGGGGAGGCCATCGAGGTGCCGTTCAGCGTGTTGGTCGCGGTGTTGCTGGTGTGGTACGCGGACAGCACGCTCGACCCGGGCGCGAAGATGTGCACGCAGGAGCCGTAGTTCGAGAAGGACGACCGGGCGTCGGTGCTGGTCGTCGAGCCGACGGTGATGGCGGTCGAGGTGCGGGCCGGCGAGTAGTTGCAGGCGTTGGCGTTGGAGTTACCGGCCGCCACCGCGTAGCTGATGCCGGAGGCGATCGAGTTGGCCACCGCGTTGTCGATCGTGCTGCTGGCCCCGCCGCCGAGGCTCATGTTCGCCACGGCCGGCTTCACCGCGTTGGCGGTCACCCAGTTCACGCCGTTGACCACGCTGGCGGTGGTGCCGCCACCGGAGCAGTTGAGCACCTTTACCGCGACCAGGCGGACGGACTTGGCAACGCCGTACGTCGCGCCGCCGACGGTCCCGGCGACGTGGGTGCCGTGGCCGTTGCAGTCGGTGTTGTTGGAGTCGACCGTGTTGGTGCCCCAGGTGGCCCGACCGCCGAACTCGTTGTGCGTGGTCCGGATGCCGGTGTCGATGATGTAGGCCCGGACGTTCGAGGCCGTGTTCGGGTAGGTGTAGGTGCCGCTCAGCGGGCGGTTCCGCTGGTCGATGCGGTCCAGGCCCCAGGTGGGGTTGGTCTGGGTGGCCTGGACGGTGAACGCCTGGTCCTGCTCGACGTACGCGACCGCCGAGTTGGCGGCGAGCCGGGCCGCCTGCTTCGCGGACATCTTGGCGGCGAAGCCGGTCAGTGCCGCCGAGAAGGTGTCGGAGACGCTGCCCCCGTACCGCTGGACCAGGGCGGTGGCCCGGTCCGGCACTGCGGTGCGGGCCGCCGACGAACCGGCGGTGCCGACCGCGTCGGAGCGCAGCACGACGAGGTAGCTGCCGCTGACCGCGTTCGCGGCACCGGCGCCGCGGATCTCGCCGGTGGGTGCGGCGACCGCCGCGGTGGTGCTGGCCGCCGAGACGGCCGCCGCGGTGGCGACGACGGCGAGCGCCCGGATGACGTGCCGTCGCGCGGTGAACCCTGAGGACATCGTCTGCCTCCCTAACCGGAACGGCCGACCGGGTCATGGCCGGACGGTGCGTCCCATGGACTCGAATGGATGAGATGCTAGCGTTAGATCGATGAATATGACAGGGACGTTCTTCGATTGACTGAGATTGTCACGGGCACCCGCTCCCCGCCCCGACGTCACCAGGCAGGATGGCGGTGTGGACGGACACGACATGCTGCTCTCCCCCGCCGGCGTCGAGGCGCTGCGGACCGCGTTGACGCGAGCCGCCTTCACCGCCAACGGCATCGCCGCCCGGCTCGGCCCGCAGGCCACCGGCGGGGTGGCCCGTAACGACTTCCGGGCCGCGCTGCGCGCCACCACCGACGGCGAGCCGCTCGACACCCTGATCCGGGTCTTCATCTGCGAGCAGACCGAGCCGGAGGCCGCCGTCGCCGCCGCGCTCGCGCCGCTGTCGATCGACGAGGCGCTCGCCGCCGGGCTTGTCGAACGGTACGGCGACGGGCTGCGGATGGGGCTGGACCTCGAACCGTACGGCGACGACTGGTGGGTGCTGGCCGACGTGCCGGCAAGCGCCCGCCCCGGTCGGCCCCTGCACGCCGAGCACGTGCTGGGCATCGGCGGGGCGACCCAGACGATGATCGGCGCGGCCGTCCGGCAGCCGGTGCAGAGCGCGCTCGACCTGGGCACCGGCTCCGGCGTGCAGGCCCTGCACCTGAGTACGCACGCCCGGCAGGTGACCGCCACCGACGTCTCCCGGCGGGCGCTGCGGTTCGCCGCCACCACGGCCGCGCTCAACGGCCAGCAGTGGGAACTGCTGCGCGGCGACATGGTGCAGCCCGTCGCCGGACGGCGCTTCGACCTGGTGGTCAGCAACCCGCCCTTCGTGGTCGGGCCGGGCACCACCACGCACGTCTACCGCGACTCGGGCCGGGTCGGCGACGCGATCGGCGCCGAACTGGCCGCCGCCGCCGACGGCCTGCTCACCGAGGGCGGCACCATGCAGTACCTCGCGAACTGGGTGCACGTGGCCGGCGAGGACTGGGGCGAGCGGGTGGCCGGCTGGTTCGCCGGGACCGGTCTGGACGCCTGGGTGATCCAGCGCGAGGTCGCCGACCCGATGGCGTACGTCAACCTCTGGCTCACCGACGTCGGCGAGTCGGCCGACCCGCAGCGGATGGCCGACTGGCTGGACTGGTTCGACGCCCACAAGGTCGAGGCGATCGGCTTCGGCATCGTCTCGCTGCGCCGGAGCGGGCACGACGACCCGGTGCTGCAGGTGGAGGACCTGCGGCAGCAGGTGGAGGCCCCGATGGGCGACCGGGTCGCGACCTGGTTCGACCGGCAGGACTGGCTGCGCCGACAGGGCACCGACGGGCTGCTGGACGCCCGCTACCGGGCCGCCGACGGGCTCCAGCTGCGGCAGGAGGCGACCATGGGCACGGAGGGCTGGGGAGTCGACCGACAGGTCCTCACCATGCCGCACGGGCTGCGCTGGACCGAGGAGATCGATCCACTCGTCCTCGCGCTGGTGGGTGGCGCCGACGGACGCCTGCCGCTGCGCGACCAGATCGCGCTGCTCGCCGTCGCGCACGACGTGACGCCGGACGAGCTCGCCGAGGCCGCCGGACCGATCGTGGCGCACCTGGTCGAGCGCGGCTTCATCGAGCCGGTGCGGTCCTGATGCGGGCCGTGGTGCAGACCGTCGGACGGGCCAGCGTCACCGTGGACGGCGAGGTGGTCGGCGCGGTCGACGACGGGCTGCTGGTGCTCGTCGGGGTGACGCACTCGGACACCGCCGAGACCGCCCGGACGCTGGCCCGCAAGGTGTACGAGCTACGCATCCTGGACGAGGAGCGGTCCGCCGCCGACGTCGGGGCGCCGATCCTGGTGGTCAGCCAGTTCACGCTCTACGGCGACGCCCGCAAGGGACGCCGTCCGAGCTGGACCGCAGCGGCCCCCGCCGAGGTGGCCGAACCTCTGGTCGACGCGGTGGTCGAGGCGCTGCGTCAACGCGGCGCGACGGTCGCCACCGGCCGATTCCGGACGCACATGCTGGTCGAGAGCGTCAACGTCGGGCCCCGCACCATCCTCCTCGACCTCTGAAGCGCGACCACGGGGCGGGCGGGCGTCGCACCACGTCGCCCGCCCGCCCGTGGTCACCGGTCAGCCGAAGAGGCCCCGGCGTTGCAGGGACTGACGCAGCCACCCGTCGAGCTGCGCCGCCCAGTCCGTGCGGTCCATCGTGGCGTAGTCGACGGTGAAGCGGCCGAAGACGTCCCGGCCCTCGGTCAACAGGCCGCCACGCTTGTCCAGCTCCAACACCACCTGCATCTGCCGGGGATCGGCGACGAAGGTGACCTCCAGTTGCTTCATCGCACCCGCGTACTGCGGCGCGGGGTAGAACTCGATCTCCTGGTAGAACGGCAGCGTCTGGTGCACGCCGTAGATGTGCCCCCGCTCGACGTCGGCCCGGGCGAACCGGAAACCGAGCCGCAGCAGCGCCTCCAGCAACCGCTCCTGCGCCGGCAGCGGATGCACCGCCACCGGGTCCAGGTCACCCTTGTCCAGTGCGCGGGCCACCTCCAGCTCGGTACGCAGCCCCATCGTCATGCCGTGCAGGCGCTGCCCGTACAGCTCGGTCACCGGGGTCTCCCAGGGCACCGGAAACCGGAACGGTACGTCGTAGCGCTGCCCGGGTTCGAGGCGGAACGGGCCGGTCACCTGCTGCCGGTGGAACTCCTGGTTCGTCGCGTACTCGTTGTCGCCGCTCTCCACCTCGACCCGCGTCATCAGGCCCAGAGCCACGTACGAGACGTCCACCCCGTGCTCGCCACCGGTCACCGCGATGGTGCCCGTCAGCTCACCGCCCGGCCGGCAGTTCGGGTTCGTCAGCACCGTCTCCACGGACGGGCCGCCGACTCCCATCGCCTGCATGAGCCGCTTGAAGACCACCATTGCCTCCGTCGCTTGGTCGCCCGGCCCCGACACCCGGGGTACGGGGTTGCGTCGGCCCGACGGCCGACCGCTGGCACGGTAACCGGCGCCGCCAAGTCGCATCTGCCGAACCCGTACACCGACCCGCAAGGAGGGGGTAACGGAACGGTCACTGTCGGTTCTCCGATCGCCTCACTCCCGTTTTACGCCCCACCCGCCAAGCTGTGTCTCACCGGCGGCTACTGGGCCGGGGCGACACGGCACGGACGTGGAAACGGGGAGAGACAGAGATGGCCCTGCAGATGATGGAGCACCGGATGCGCGCCGGCACCGAGGCGGAGCACGGCGTCGACACCCTTACCGACCTGGACGCCACCGACGAACGTGGCGTCTCCACCGACCTGGTTCGCGCATACCTCAACGGGATCGGCCGGACCAAGCTGCTCACCGCGGCCGAAGAGGTCGACCTGGCGAAGCGGATCGAGGCCGGGTTGTTCGCCGAGGAGAAGCTGTCCACCTGCACCCCGGTCTCGGCCGGCCTGCACGCAGACCTGGAAGTGGTCGCGCAGCAGGGCCGGGCCGCCAAGAACCACCTGCTGGAGGCGAACCTGCGCCTCGTGGTGAGCATCGCCAAGCGGTACACCGGCCGTGGCATGGCCTTCCTCGACCTCATCCAGGAAGGTAACCTCGGCCTCATCCGCGCCGTCGAGAAATTCGACTACACCAAGGGCTACAAGTTCTCCACCTACGCCACCTGGTGGATCCGCCAGGCCATCACCCGCGCCATGGCCGACCAGGCCCGCACCATCCGCATCCCGGTACACATGGTCGAGCAGGTCAACCGGATGGTCCGGGCCCGCCGCGAGCTGTCCGTCTCGTTGGGTCGGGAACCCACGGTCGCCGAGGTGGCCCGCGCGCTGGACGTACCCGAGTTCCAGGTGATCGAGCTGATCTCGTACGACCGGGAGCCGGTCAGCCTGGACCAGGCCGTCGGCGAGGACGGGGAGAGCGCACTCGGTGACTTCGTCGCCTCCGTCGACCCGGCCGGCGGACCGGGCGACACCGCCGCCCAGGGGGAGCTGCGCAACGAGGTGAGCATCGTGTTGGCCACGCTCTCCCAGCGCGAGCAGGCCGTGATCCGGCTGCGCTTCGGGCTCGACGACGGCCGGCAGCGTACCCTGGACGAGGTCGGCCGCGAGTTCGGACTGTCCCGCGAGCGGATCCGGCAGATCGAGAAGGTGACGCTGCTGAAGCTGCGGGCCCCGGAGCGGGCGCAGCGGCTGGAGGCGTACGCCTCCTGACGTGACTGGTGTGCGATCGGCCCCGGCGGTGCGCCGGGGCCGATGTCGTGTGTCCCCGGCCCTCGTTGGGTGCCCAGCGGGCTGCGGCTCGTGTCGCGCGGGCCGAACGGGCTGCCGGTCGTCCAGAGTGGTGCACAGCGTCGGAGCCGCCGACGAGGGCGTCAGGAGGACTGATCGTGAACTGGACGTTGGAAGTGGTCGTCGTACCGGTCTCCGACGTGGACCGGGCCAAGGCATTCTACGCCGACCAGGTCGGCTTCACCGTGGACCACGACACGGTGATGGGTGACGACGCCCGCATCGTGCAACTCACCCCGCCCGGCTCGGGCTGTTCGATCGTGATCGGCGCCGGGCCGCTGCCGTACATGCCGCCCGGCTCGCTCAAGGGTCTCCAACTCGTCGTGCCGGATTTGGAGAAGGCCCGCGCCGAGCTGAGCGAGCGTGGTGTCCAGGTGAGCGAGATCCAGGTGCTCGGGCAGAACCCCAGCCCGACACCGCACCCGTTGGACAACGTCGGCTTCGTCTTCTTCGACGACCCGGACGGCAACTCGTGGGCGATCCAGCAGATCTCCGCCCGCCCGGCCGGGATGTAAGGAGGGGTCCCCTGCTATACACGAGGCGTTAGTAGGGGGCCCTTCCTTTCACAAACGGCGGGGGCCGGTGTCGGGGCGGGCGGCAGCCGAGCCGGTGCGGACCGAGGCGTGCAGCACGGACAGCCCGTCCGGGCGGGCCAGCACCGGATTCAGCGTCAGTGCGCGTACCCGGGGTTGCTCGTCGGCGAGCCGCCCGATGCGCAGCAGCAGGTCGGCCAGGGCCGCCCGGTCCACCGGTGCGGCGCCCCGGTGGCCCCGCAGCAGAGGGGCCGCCCGTGGGGCGTCCACCAGCTCGGTGGCGTCCCGGTCGGTCAGCGGCACCGCCCGCCAGGCGCGGTCGCCGAGCAGGTCGGTGGCGACCCCGCCGAGACCGAAGCCCACCACCGGCCCGAACGCGGGATCCTCGACCAGCTCCACCACACAGGCCACCCCGGGCGGCACCATCGGCTGCACCAGCGCGTCCGCGCCGAACGCGGCGGCCAGTTCGGCGTACGCGCGACGGACCGTGTCGGCGTCGGGCAGGTCCAGGCGGACGGCACCGAGGTCGAGGCGGTGCCGCAGTCCACCGGCGGCGGCCTTGAGGGCCACCGGGAAGCCGAATCGCGTCGCCGCGTCGACCGCCGCGTCGACCGAGTCGACCCGTGCCGACTCGACCACGTCGATGCCGTACGCGGCGAGCAGCGCCTCCGGGTCGCCTCCGTCAGCCCGCAGCGCCACCTGCGCCGCCACCGGATCGACGTCGGGAAGCTCGGGCAGGACGCCGGCCGGACGACGCCGCCAGTCCGCGTACGCGGTGACCCGGGCCAGCGCGCGAACCGCCTCCTCCACGCTCGGGTAGGCCGGTGTTCCCGCCGGGGCCTGCCCGACCAGGAAGGTGGCCACCATCGGTTTGTCGGCCGCCGGGACGGCGAGCGCGGCGGCGAAGTCGGCCTCGGTGCCGGTGAGCTGCCCCGGCAACGGTGGTGCGAAGAGGACCACCAGCGCGTCGACCGAGTCGTCGGCGGCGGCCCCGGCGAGCGCCGCACCGAACTCGGCGGCACTGGCCCGGGGGCCGACGTCACAAGGGTAGCCCGGCGCGACCCGGAGGCCCTGTGCCGCACAAGCGGTGGCCGCCAGCCCGGCCAACGCCGAGGAGTTACCGACCACGCCGACCCGCTTCCCGGCCGGTAGCGGCTGGTTGGCCAGGAGCGTCCCGACGTCGAGCAGCTCGGCCACGGTGTCCACCCGGATCACCCCGGACTGGGCGAACAGGGCGCTCACCGCCGTCTCGTCCGGGCCGGCGGAGTCGCCCAGTCCGGGCGGGCGGGCCGGGGACGCCAACGCCACCACCGGTTTGTCGCGACCGATCCGCCGGGCCAGCCGGGCGAACTTGCGCGGGTTGCCGAACGTCTCCAGGTACAACATGATCACGTCGGTGGCCGGATCGTCCTGCCAGTACTGCAACAGGTCGTTGCCGGAGACGTCGGCCCGGTTGCCGGCCGAGACGAAGCTGGAGACGCCCAGCCCGCGCCGGTCCGCCTCGGCCAGCAGCGCCACCCCGAACACGCCGGACTGGCTGAAGATGCCGACCCGGCCGGGCTCCGGCAGT
The DNA here is from genome assembly GCF_004307965.1 of Verrucosispora sp. SN26_14.1. Classification (NCBI taxonomy): domain Bacteria; kingdom Bacillati; phylum Actinomycetota; class Actinomycetes; order Micromonosporales; family Micromonosporaceae; genus Micromonospora; species Verrucosispora sp. SN26_14.1. Next base: position 9,725 of record NZ_SISL01000221.1, read on the forward strand.
CGGGGGGCGAGGGTGGCGTTGAGGCGTACCGCCGGGTCGGTGTTGGCCACCCCCAGGCAGTTGGGGCCGATCACCCGCATGCCCGCCGCGTGCGCCGCGCGCACCAGCGTGCGGCTGTC
>NZ_SISL01000222.1:0-9762 GCF_004307965.1 Verrucosispora sp. SN26_14.1
GCCGCGAACTGCGCGGACCGCCCCCAACGCGCCACGTCGATCCGATCCAGCAGCGCCTCCGGGCGGAACCCCGGCACCTCCCCGGCGTTGCGGTGGGGAAAGCCGCCGGCGTCGAAGCTGCGGATCGGCGAGATGCCGGATCGGCCTTCGCGCAGGCCGTCGGTGAACGCGGAGACGCCGATCCCGATGCTGGACACCGGGCCGAGCCCGGTCACCACGACCCGGTTCATGCTCAGGCCTGGTCGGCTGAGTGACGCACCACCGCGTCGTAGACCGCTTTGAGGTTGCTCAGCTGCGGCAACTCCGACTGCGGAATCTCGATCTTGAACTTCTTGTCGATCCGCGCCAGGATCTCGATCGCCCGCAGCGAGTCGGCCTCGTAGTCCTCGGCGAAGTCGCCGGTCTCGGTGAGCTCCTCCGGCTCGAGCTCCAGCACCTCCGCCACGATCTCGCGGAGTTCGGCCATGCGGGGGTCGGTCTGCGTCATGACAGGTCAGCCTTTCCAGCGGAGGTTTGACGAAGCCGGCGGCACCCCGGGCCGGGACGAGTCCCGTCCGGTGGGGACGCCGACGGTTCCCGAGGTGGCGGTCTCGGCGCCGGCCGTGGCCGTGAGCGCCGTACGCGGGCGTCGGGCCGCCATCAGCGTCCCGACGCGGGCGATGCGGCGGTCGCCGACGTACGTCTCGCCGGTGGCGAAGGCGGTGTCGGCGATCACCCGTTCCAGGTGGACCACGTGACGCAGCACGTCGCCCGGGTAGGCGACGCCGTCGAAGGTGAAGTCGCGGGCCCCGACGAACATCAGCACGTGCTCGTCACCGATCGGGGTGTCCGACCCGGTCAGCCAGAGCAGGGCGGCGGTCTGCCCGAGTGACTCCACCAGCAGCGACGCCGGGTAGGCGTAGTCGCCGGGCGGTGCGTCGTCGGTCAGGGCCCGGTAGCAGGGCTCGGTGGCGGTGACCGTCTTGACCGCCTCGATCCGGTCACCGGGCGCCAGACCCAGCACCCGGTCGACGAGCAGCAGCGGGTAACGCTGCGGCAGGAGTGCCCGGACCTGGTGGTGCCCGAGCGCTCCCCCGGTGACGGTGGGCGGGCCCGACGGGTCGGACGCGGTGCCGGTCGCCTCGACCACGTCCCCGCCGTCGAAGCGGGCGCGCATCGTCACGGTCACCGTGCCGTCGTCGCGGCGGCCGGAGGCGGTCACCGCCCACCGGTCGGGCCCGTCGGCGACGGCCTTGATGTCCAGCGTCAGCCGGTCCGGCGGCAGCAGCGGCGCCAGGAACCGCACGGCCTGGACCGCGCGCGTGCGTAACCGGGGTCGGCCGGCGCCGCGCAACGCGATGTCGACCGCCTGCGCGAGGGCCTCCAGGACGAACACGCCGGGGAAGACCGGGAAGCCGGGGAAGTGACCGCACAGGTTCGGGTCGTCCGGGCGGACCGGCACCGCGGCGATCACCTCGACGTGCTCGCCGACGGCGGTGACCTGGAGGTCGTCGACGGCGGCCAGCGGCGCGGCGCCGGGCGGGCAGCGGCGGGTGGTGGTGGTGACGGTGGGGGTGCTCACAACGTGATCCCCCCGTCGACCTGGAACACCTGACCGGTGATGTAGCCGGCGCGCGGCGAGCAGAGGAACTCCACCAGGTCGGCGACGTCCTCGGCGCGGCCGAAGCGGCGCAGGGCGATCTGGCCGAGGGCCTGTTCGCGCAGCTTGCCGGAGAGCGCGTCGGTCATGTCGGTCTCGATGAAACCGGGGGCGACCACGTTGACCCGGATGCCGTACCGGGCCACCTCCTTGGCCAGCGAGCGGCTCAGCCCGATGATCCCGGCCTTGCTGGCGGCGTACGCGGTCTGTCCGGTGTTGCCGTACACACCGGCCACCGACGACATGTTGACCACCACGCCGGCTTTGCGCTTCATGAAGCGGAAGGTCATCGCGCGGCAGAGGTTCCAGGTGCCGGTGAGGTTGGTCGAGATCACCGCCGACCAGTCCGCCTCGGTGGAGAGCACCAGGGGGCTGTCGCGGGTGATGCCGGCGTTGTTGACCAGACAGTCGATCGGCCCCAGCGCGTCCTCGGCGGCGCCCACGAACGCCTCCACCGCCGCCAGGTCGGTCACGTCGCAGGGTGCGAAGTGCACCGGCACTCCGAAGGCCGCGACCTCGGCGCGGGTCTTGGCCGCCGCCTCGCTGGCGCTGCTGTAGCAACCGGCCACCGCGTAGCCCTGCTCGGCGAGCCGCAGCGCCGTGGCGCGTCCGATTCCCCGCGAGACGCCGGTCACCAGAGCTCGAAGCTGAGTGGTCAAGCCAACCTCCCCTGTCGGACGACTGCCGACCGAACGCGATACAACACTCCACTGACGCGTATGTTGTATCTGTTCCGCGCCAACATACTGACCCACCGGCGACGGGGTCAGCAAGTGGTGTCGTATGTTTTTTTTGCCACCTCGACGGGCACCGGACCGAGCTCGTCGAGCACCTGCGCGGTGTGCTGCCCGGGCGTCGGCGCGCCGTGCCGTACCCGGGTCGGGGTGCGGGAGAACTTCGCCGCCGGACCGACGATCGGCGCGGTGCTGCCGTCGCTGAGCACGGTGGGTTGCAGCATCTCCCGCTGCGCCAGGTACGGATCGGCGGCCACCTCGGCCACGCTGCGGACCCGGGAGACGGTCAGACCCCGCGCGACCAGCGCGGCGACCACGGCGTCCGCCGGCCGTCCCCGACACCACCCGGCCACCGTTGCGTCCACCTCGACCCGGTTGGCCAGTCGGTCGGCCGCGCGCCCGAACCCGGGGGCCCGCGCCAGCTCCGGGCGATCCATCGCCTCGGCCAGTTCCCGCCAGTGCCGGTCCAGCGCGACGGCCAGGTAGACCTGCCCGTCGGCGCAGTCGTAGACGTTGGACGGCACCACGAAGTCGGTCTGGTTGCCCCACCTGTCGGGCGGGCGGCCGGCGGCGGCGAGGGTGTGCAGGCCGGCGCTGCCGGCGAGCATGGCGTCGAACATCGCCACGTCCACGTGCTGCCCCTCGCCGGTCCGCGCCCGGTGCCAGAGGGCGCCCAGCGCCCCGATCGCCCCGTGCAGGCCGGCCAGCTCGTCGGCGAGGAACGTCGGCGCCCGGACCGGACCGGCCCCGGGCGGCCCGTTGAGCGCCATCCACCCGCTGGCCGCCTGCACGATCGGGTCGTAGGCCGCCTCGGTACGCCGGTCGCCGTACTGGCCCCAGCCGGAGATCGAGACGAAGACCAGGTCGGGACGGACGGCCCGGCACTGCGCCCAGCCCACCCCCCACCCGTCGAGCGTGCCGGGGCGGTAGTTCTCCACCACCACGTCGGCGGTGCTGACCAGTCGCAGGAAGGTCTCGCGTCCGGCCGGCTCCCGCAGGTCGAGCCCGGCGCTGCGTTTGTTGCGGTTGACCGTCTGCCGGAACCAGGACAACCCGGTCCCGGGGATCCGGGGCGGCACCTCGCCGTCGCGCCCGTGCGGCAGCTCCACCCGGATCACGTCGGCGCCCATGTCGGCCAGGATCGCGCTGGTCAGCGGGCCGGACCAGACCTTCGTCACGTCCAGTACCCGGATCCCGTCCAGCGGTCCGGCCAGATCGTCGCGGGCCTCGCGATAGAAGTCCCCGGCGTCGTGCCCGTGCACCGCGCTCACATCCGTTGCAGGATCGAGGCGGTGCCCAGCGCGCCACCGCAGCACATGGTGACCAGGGCCAGTTCCCGGTCGGTGCGTTCCAGCTCGTGCAGCGCGCTGACCAGCAGCCGGGTGCCGGAGGCGCCCAGCGGGTGACCCAGCGCGATCGCGCCGCCGTTGACGTTGACCCGTTCCGGGTCGGCGTCGTGTGCCGCCGTCCAGCCGAGCACCACCGCCGCGAACGCCTCGTTGACCTCGGCGACGTCGATGTCGGACAGTCGCATCTTCGCCCGGTCGAGGATCTTGCGGGTGGCCACCACCGGTCCTTCCAGCAGCAGGGCCGGATCGGAGCCGGTGACCACCTGGTGCAACAGGCGGGCGCGCGGGCGCAGCCCGAGCGCGGCGGCCCGCTCGGCCGACATCCAGAGGATCGCCGCCGCGCCGTCGGAGATCTGCGAGGTGCTGCCCGCGGTGTGTACGCCGCCCTCGACGGTGGGTCTCAACCCGGCCAACCCGTCCGGTGTGGTCTCGCGCAGTCCCTGGTCCCTGGTCACCTCGACGGTGCCGCCGTCGGGCGTGGGGGCGCGGACCGCGACCACCTCGGCGTCGAAGCGTCCCTGTGCCCAGGCCGCCGCCGCGCGGCGCTGCGACCGCAGCCCGTACGCGTCGGCGGCGGCCCGGTCCACGCCGTACTTGGCGGCGATCCGCTCCGCGCCGCCGAACTGCGCCTTGGGCGGGTCGTCCCACGGGTAGTCGTCGGTCTTGTAGTGGCCGGGCCCCTGGTAGAGGTTGGTGCCCACCGGCACCCGGGTCATCGACTCCACCCCGCAGGCGATCCCCACGTCGATCGCCCCGGCGGTGATCAGCGCCGAGACCAGGTGGTTGGCCTGCTGCGCCGAGCCGCAGGACACGTCCACGGTGGTGCAGGCGACCTCCGGGTCCAGCCCGGTGCTCAGCCAGGCGTTGCGGGTCACGTTCAGGCTCTGCTCACCGACCTGGGTGACACAACCACCGATGATCTGGTCCACCGCCGAGGCCGGCAGCCCGACCCGGTCGAGCACCTCCCGCTGCACGGTACGCAGCAGCTCGACCGCCTTGAGTCCGCGCAGCCATCCGTCCCGCCGGCCGATCGGGGTCCGCACCGCCGCGACGATCACCGCCTCCGCCACGGCGCTCACTCCCCGCGCAACGACAGGGCGAGCTTCGGGCAGCCGCGTACCGCCGTCTCGACCTGCGGCACCTGCTCCGCCGACGGCTGCTCGACCAGCACGTACATCAGGTCGTCGTCCCGGATCTCGAACACCTCCGGGGCGCTGTCGGCGCAGACCCCGTGGCTGTCACAGCGGTCGTAGTCCACGACTATCCACATCGTCTTCTCCCACGCTTCGGGTTGGCCGGGGCACGCCCACGATAGATGACGCATGTAGGATTCGCCGACCAGAAACAACAGACACTTGCGCGAGAGAAGAAACGTCGCATAGCGTCGGGCGGTCCGCTCCGGCGGGAAGCTTTCCCGATGGCACGTCCTGGAGGCCGAGCATGCTGACCGGATGCGTCCCCTGGCCCGACGAGTTCGCCCAGCGCTACCGCCGAGACGGCATCTGGCGTGGCGAGGTGCTGGGTGACCTGCTGCGACCCTGGGCCGCGCGGGACCCGGACCGGACCGCGGTGGTGACCCGGCACAGCCGGCACAGCTACCGCGAACTGGACACCCGCGCCGACCGGCTGGCCGCCGGGCTGGTCGCGCTCGGCATCGGGCCCGGTGACCGGGTGGTCGTGCAGCTACCGAACACCCCCGACTTCGTAGTGACGTGTGTGGCGCTTTTCCGACTCGGTGCGCTGCCGGTGCTGGCACTGCCCGCCCACCGCCGGGCGGAGCTGGTCTACCTCGCCGAGTACGCCGACGCGGTGGCACTCGTGGTGCCCGACGTGGTGGCCGGCACCGACCACCGGGACCTGGCCCGGGCGGTACGCCAGGCGGTGCCCACGGTCCGGCACGTGCTGGTGGCCGGCGAGCCGCAGGAGCTGACCGCGCTGGGCGACGTCGACGCGGAGCCGGTGGACCTGCCCGCCCCCGACCCGTCGGAGGTGGCGTTCTTCCTCCTCTCCGGCGGCACCACCGGGCTGCCCAAGCTGATCCCGCGCACCCACGACGACTACGCGTTCCAACTGCGCGCCACCGCCGAGGCGATGGGCTTCGACGAGCACGGGGCGTACCTGGCCGCGCTGCCGGTGGCGCACAACGCCGCACTGGGCTGCCCCGGCGTGCTGGGGGCGCTGCGGGCCGGCGGTCGGGCCGTACTCGCCGCCAGCCCCGCACCGGACGAGGTCTTCCCGCTGGTCACGGCCGAACAGGTCACGCTGACCACGCTGATGCCGGCGCTGCTGCCGGTCTGGACCGAGACGGCCGGCATCTTCGGCGCCGACCTGTCGAAGCTGGTCATCGAGGTGGGCGGCGCCACGCTCAGCCCTGAGGTTGCCCGCCGGGTGCGCCCGGCCACCGGCGCCACGCTGACCCACTGGTTCGGGATGGCCGAGGGGGTGCTCTGCTTCACCCGCCCGGACGAGGGCGACGAGGCCGCCGCCACCAGCCAGGGCACCCCGCTGAGCCCCGCCGACGAGCTGCGGGTGGTGGACGAGGCCGACCGCGACGTGCCCGACGGCGAGGTCGGCGAACTGCTCGCCCGGGGTCCGTGCACGCTGCGCGGCTACTACGCGGTGCCCGAGCACAACCGCACGGTCTTCACCGCCGACGGGTTCCTGCGCACCGGTGACCTGGTCCGCCGCGACGCCGCCGGGCGGCTGGTCGTGACCGGTCGGATCAAGGACGTGGTGAACCGGGGCGGCGAGAAGATCTCCGTCGACGAGGTCGAGGCCCACCTGATCGCGCACCCGGCGGTGCGTACCGCCGCCGTGGTGCCGGTGCCGGACACACGCCTCGGCGAGAAGACCTGCGCGGTGATCGTCGCCCGGGACACCCCACCCGCCCTCGGGGACCTGCACGACTTCCTCCGCGAGCGCGGACTCGCCGACTTCAAGCTGCCCGACCGGCTGCACGTCGCGCCCGCGCTGCCGTACACGCCGGTCGGCAAGATCGACCGGCGGGCGCTGGCCCGCGAGGTGGCGGCGGCGTGACCCGCCCACCGCCGGTCGCCGGCACCACCGACCGGGTGCTCTGGCTCGACTCACTGCCCGCCGACCAGCTCGCCCTCCGTCCGCCGCTGGACGGCGACACCAGCGCCGACGTGGCGATCGTCGGCGCCGGCTACACCGGCCTGTGGACCGCGTACTACCTCAGCGTGCACCGCCCCGAGCTGTCCGTCGTGGTCGTCGACGCCGGCCGGGCCGGGTTCGGGGCCTCCGGGCGCAACGGGGGCTGGTGCACCGCCGAGATGCCGGCGCTGCTGCCGGGTCTGATCCGCCGGCACGGGCCGATGGCCGCGATGCGGCTGTACCGGGCCGGTCAACGCACCCTCGACGAGCTGCGCAAGGTGTTCGCCACGGAGGGCATCGACGCGCACTGGCGGCACGACGGTTCGCTCTACGTGGCCCGCAGCGCGCCCCAGGTGGACCGGCTGCGCGGCTGGCAGGAGGTGCGGGACAAGCTCGGCATCACCGGGCTCACGCTCACCGTCGGGCCGTCGGCCGCCGCGCAGATCGGTCTGACCGGGGTACGCGCCACCGCGTACACACCGCACTGCGCCGCCGTGCAACCGGCCCGCATCGCGCGCGGCCTGCTCGCCGCCGTCGAACGTCGCGGGGTCCGGGTCGTCGAGCGGACCCGGGCCCTGCGGATCGCCCCGGGAGTCCTGGTCACCGACTCCGGTACGGTGCGGGCCAGGTCGGTGCTCTGCGCCACCGAGGGGTACACCGGCCGACTGCCCGGCCACGCCCGCCGGGTGCTGCCGCTGCACTCGTACGTGCTGGCCACCGAGCCGCTGGACGACGCGGTGTGGCAACGCCTGGGCCTGACCGACCACCGGACCGTCGCCGACGGCCGCTACCAGTTCGGCTACCTGCAACGCACCCTCGACGACCGGCTGGTGCTCGGCGGGCGGGGCGCGTACTACCGGTTCGGTTCGGCCGCCGACCGTGGCCGGGGCGCCGACCGCCGGGCGCACGACCGGCTCCGCCGCACCCTCGCCGAGCTGCTGCCCGACCTCGCCGACGTGCCGGTGTCGCACCGCTGGAGCGGGGTGTACGGGTTGCACCGGCACACCGAACCCGAGGTGGTCTACGACCGGGACACCGGGCTCGGGCACGCCGGCGGCTACGGCGGCGAGGGCATCGCGCTGAGCAACCTGGCCGCCCGGTCGCTGGCCGCGCTGGTGGCCGGCGCCAGCCGCCCGGAGACCCGGCTCTGCTGGGTGGACAACGCGTCCCGCCGGTGGGAACCGGAGCCGTTGCGGTTCATCGGCGTCCGGGGCGTGAGCGCGGTCGCCACCGGAGCCGACCACTACGAGCACCGCACCGACCGGACGGCGCCCCTGGCCCGGCTCGCGCTACGCGCCATCGTGTGAGCCAGCCGACCAGCGGTGCGCCCCCGACCAGCGACGAGGAGCCTGGCATGGACGACCTGCAGAGGATGCGCAAGGTCTGGGAGTTCATCTTCCAGCAGTCGATCACCGACGACGCCGACTTCTTCACCGATCTCGACGGCGACTCGATGGCCGCTGCCGCCCTCGTGCACCACGTCGCCGAGGAGTTCGGTGTCTCGCTGCCCCTGTTCGAGGTCTTCGACCGCCCGACGCCCGCGGAACTGCTCGTGGCCGTACGGGAACAGCTCACGGTCGGCTGACCGCCGGCCACCCCAGCGAGGAGCACGATGGACCAGCTCACGGCAACCGGGTTCGGACTCAGCGACCTCCAGCAGGCGTACCTGATCGGCGAGCTGGGTGACTTCCAGCTCGGCGGTCCCGCGCTGTTCTACGAGGAGTACGCCGCACCTCCCTTCGACACCGACGCGTTCGCGGCGGCCGTGCACGCCCTGCTCCGCCGGCATCCCATGCTGCGCTGCGCGGTCGGCGAGGACGGCCAGGTGCGGATCCTGGACGATCCGCCCTCCCCGCTGTCGATCCGGTCGCTGCGCGGTGAACCCGTCCACCGCCGCGCCGAACTGCTGGCCGCCGGTCGCCGGGAACTCTCCGGCGACGGACCCCCGCTGACCGGGCCGGCCGCCTTCCGCATGCTCGTCTGGTGCGACGACGGCGAGTACCTGGTGCAGATGGCCGGGCGGCTGATCGTCTTCGACGGGCAGTCCGGCGAGGTCTTCGCCCAGGAGCTGCGGACCCTGCTCGCCGGTGGGGAGCTGGCACCACTGGAGTTCACCTACGAGCGGTACCGCCGGGAACTGGACCAGCGCCGGGACGGCCCGGAGTACGCGGCGGCCCGCCGGTACTGGACCGACCGGCTCGACGACCTGCCCGGGGCGCCGGAGCTGCCGCTACGCCGGGGCGGGCGGCACGACGGTCCGCTGGTCCGGCGCGTCTTCACGCTGCCGGTGGCGGTGACCGACGCGTTCACCGCCGCGCTGCGCCGCCGTCGGCTCACCCCGACGATGGCGGTGGCCGCCGCGTTCGCCCAGGTGCTGCGGCACTGGAGCCGCCAGGACCGGTTCACCGTCAACATCATGTACGGCGAGCGGCTCAACCTGCACCCGGACGTGTCCCAGCTGATCGGCAGCTTCGCCAGCACCCTGCTGCTGGAGTGCTCACCCGCCGGCGGGGAGAGCGACTTCGCCGCCGACGCCGCCGCACTGCGCGGCCGGATGCTGCGCGACATGGCACAGGGCGCGTTCAGCGGGGTGTCGGTGATCCGGGAGCTGAACCGCCGCTCCGGGACGGTCTCCGGTGCCCGGATGCCGGTGGTGTTCACGAGCATGCTCGGGCTCGGCTCCGACACCGACCCGGTCTTCCTGGAACTGCTCGGCTGGCAGCGCCGTGAGTCGCTGGTCCGCACCCCGCAGGTCGCCTTTGACCACCAGGTGTTCATGCGGTCCGGGGAGATGGTGTTCAGTTGGGACACCGCCGACGGGCTCTACCCGCCCGGAATGGTCGACGACATGTTCGCCGCGTACCGGGACCTGCTCATCGACCTGGCCGGCGACGACGCGGCCTGGTCCGGTCTCTGATACACATCT
>NZ_SISL01000223.1:0-9816 GCF_004307965.1 Verrucosispora sp. SN26_14.1
TCGGCGGGGACGGTGACCTCGGACCGCGCGGTCCGAGGTCACCGTCCCCGCCGACCTCGGGTACGCCGCCGCGCGCCGGGCGGTCCGGGTGGAGGGCGTCCTGGCCGGGTTGGACCAGCCACTGGTGGTGCAGGTGCACGCCCGCTCCACCGTCGCCGAGGGACGGGTGCCGTGGGGGCTCGGCCCGCACCTCGACGGCACCGAGGAGATCCGGGTGGTGGCCACCGAGGCCGACCCGGAGGCGCTGCGCCGCCGTGCCGGCACCCGCCCGATCGTGCTGGTCGGGCGCCACCTGCACCGGCTGCCCGGCGGCCCGGAACTCGCCGCCGCGCTGGCCGCCACGCATCCGGTGGCGGTGGTCGAGATGGGGTGGCCGGCCGCGTGGCGACCGGCCGGCGTCCAGGCGTTCGTCACCACCTTCGGCGCGAGCCACGCCAACGGGCGGGCCGCCGCCGAGGCACTGGGCCTGACCGGGCACGCCGAAACCACACGCTGAGTCACCCCGCAGCCGATCCACATCGATGCGTCCGGGCAGGTCAAGTCCACTTTTCGACACCGCAGACCACGCGGTGGCTACTTGCCGACCACCACTCAGATACGTAGCGTGATCACATCGAGCCGCACATGGGCCTGGGGGGAGGCTGCGGACCGTGGATCCGGCCCGGGATCCACGGTCCGCGCCCTGCCGTCAGGTCGACCGTCAGCCCGGATAGACGCCGTACGACCGCCAGCCCCGGTCGGGGAAACCCGCCGCCTCCGCCACCCGGGCCGAGGCGGCATTGTCCCGGGCGTGCAGATAGGTCGGCACCGCGCCGTCCGCGAGCACCCGACGCGCGGCCTGGGCCACCAACCGCCGGGCCAGTCCGCGCCCCCGGGCGGCCGGCTGCGTACCCACCGCCAACTCGTGCCCGTGCCGGTCGTGCCGCTTGACGCCGACGCCGGCCAGGTAACGACCCCGCACGTCCCGCACCACCAGGACCGGCCGGTCGAACAGGCGTAACCAGGACGGCAGGCCGGCGGAACCGGGCGGCACCCACTCACCGACGTCGGGCAGGGGCGCGGGAGCGACGCTCCAGCGGAACACGTCGTCGTGTACCACCCAGCCGGGATGACCGACCGCCGCCGGCAACGCGTCCGGCAGCGACTCCGGCCGCCGGGCCAGGTCGCGTACCGCCGCGACCCGGTCCGGGGCCACCGAAAGCACGGTGCTCGTGCCGGCGGTGACCGCGACGGCCGGCCGCAACCGGCCGTCCCAGGCCGGGCGGGCGCGCCGGGTGGAGCAGACCACGTGCAGCCCGGGACCTGCCGGCCACTGCCCGAGCCAGGTCGCCAGGTGCAGGTGGAGCCGCCGGTCGAGCATCGCCCACCTCCGCACCGTCGCTCCGGCCTCCGCCGATCACGGTACGTCGGGCACTGGGCGCGGTGGTACCGATCGGGTGACCAACGCCTCGGCCGGGAACCCGGGTCATCGATCGACCGTCATATCCATTTCCATACATGGACAACTTTCTTTGAAACGGTGGGGGACATGCCGATTCAGCCGAACGACCGCTCCGCGCAGGACACCCGACGGATACGACGGTGCGCCGAACACTTCCCGGGTCAGCTCTCCTACGGCGGTCACCGCGCCGGCCTCGGTGCCCTCTCCTGGCACGACCTCAACGAACTGCCGGCGGGCTACTCCTCCCGCCGCCACCTCAACACGCTCTGAGGCCCCCGGCACCCGGGCCGGCCCGGCGAGCCAGCGCGTCCTTTCGCACACCTGTCGGGTAACGTCTGCTGGTCCTCCGACAGGCCACGACGGGAGCAACTGCGCACATGGGCAAGAAGACGATCCGCGTCTCCGACTTCAGCGGCACGGTGCTGGGTCCCGACGACGAGGCGGTCCGCGTCGTCGTCGTCGAGCATCCTGACCTGGTGGCCGGGCCCGTGCAGTTGGACGCGACGCCGGTGGAGGTGGAGAACATCGACGACGCCGCGCTGGACGTGGCGGTGGTCGAGATCCACGACCGGCACGGCAACGGTGAGCCGCGCCGGGTGGTGCTGACCGCGAGCGAGTTCGACGCGATGGCCACCGACATGCCGATGGCACAACTGCTCAAGACCGCCGAGCGGGTACGCCCACCGAAGGCGCGACGCGCCCCGGAGAAGATCGACTACGGCACCATCGACCACGCCGGCAAGCCGCACCGGGGGCGGGTCACCGAGGAGGAGGCCCGACTGGTGCGTGAGCACCTGGACGAGGTCAACAAGCGCCTCGCCGACGCCGGGCTGCGCCAGATCGAGCCGGAGGACCCGGAGCACGCCGCCCGGTACGGCTTCCCCACCGCGCCCTGATCCGCTACTCGAACACCCGGACCTTGGCCAGGGCCGCCGCGGTGCCCGCTTCCACGGCGGCCTTCTCCACACCGAGGCCGGTGAGCACGCCCTCGCCGTCCTCCTGCTCCAGCAGCGCCAGCAGGATGTGCTCGGTGCCGATGTAGTTGTGCCCCAGGCGCAGCGCCTCGCGGAAGGTCAGTTCCAGCGCCTTCTTGCCGGCCGCGTCGTACGGGATCAGATCCGGGACCTCGCCGACGGAGGGCGGCAGCGCGGCGGTGGCCGCCTCGCGTACCGCCCCGGCCGTGACGCCCTCGGCGGCCAGCACCTTCACGGCCAGGCCCTCCGGCTCGGCGAGCAGCCCGAGCACCAGGTGCGCCGGGCCGATCTCGGCGTTGCCGGCGGCGCGGGCCTCGTTCTGCGAGGCCATCACCACGTTGCGGGCGCGCGGGGTGAAGCGGTTGAACCCCTGTTGCGGGTCGATCGGCCCGGCGTCGCTCTTGGCCACGAAGCGCTTCTGCGCGGCCTGCTTGCTCACTCCCATGCTGCGGCCGATCTCGGTCCAGGAGGCGCCGGAGCGGCGGGCCTGGTCCACGAAGTGACCGATGAGATGGTCGGCGACCTCGCCGATGTGGTCGGCGACCATCACCGCGTCGGTGAGCTGGTCGAGCGCGTCGGGATGGGCCTGCTTGATGGCCTGGATCAGGTCGTCGAGCCGGACGGGATTGTTCATCTGGACCGGATTCGTCATGCGTCAACCATAGGTTGACGACCCGCAGTCGTCAACCCAAAGTTGACGATCACCGAGCGTCGTCACGCTCCATGATCGCTGTTAACAACCTTGACTAATTCTGTTGAAATCGACAGACTGCGATATGGAGAGCGCTCTCCCCTCCTCGCCGGGGCGCCAGCCTCATCCGCAGACCCCAAGGAGACCATCGTGTCCACCATCTCCCGAAGGCTTCGACGGACAGCCGCCGCCCTCGCCGCGGCCGTCGTCGCCAGCATGCTCGTCGTCCCCGTGACCGCCGCACCGGCCGCCGCCGCCATCGGCGGACTCACCTGGCAGGACGAGTTCAACGCCCCGGCCGGTACGCCGGTCGACCAGTCCAAGTGGCGCTTCGACATCGGCGGCCACGGCTGGGGCAACAACGAGCGGCAGTACTACACCAACAGCACCAGCAACGCGGTGCACGACGGGCAGGGCAACCTGGTCATCACCGCGCGCCGGGAGAACCCGGCCAACTACCAGTGTCACTACGGCCGGTGCGAGTACACCTCGGCCCGACTGCTCACCGCCGCCACCTTCAGCCAGGCGTACGGCCGGTTCGAGGCCCGCATCAAGATCCCTCGCGGTCAGGGCATCTGGCCGGCCTTCTGGATGCTCGGCAGCGACTTCGGCAACGTCGGCTGGCCGGCCTCCGGCGAGATCGACATCATGGAGAACGTCGGTCGCGAGCCGAACACCGTGCACGGCACCATCCACGGGCCCGGCTACTCCGGCGGCGGCGGGATCACCGGCAGCCGCGTCATCGGACAGCCGCTGGCCGACGCCTTCCACACCTACCGGGTCGACTGGGAACCGAACAGCATCCGCTGGTACCTCGACGGCCAGGAGTTCTTCCGCGTCGACCCGAGCCGACTCGGCGGCAACCGGTGGGTCTTCGACCACCCGTTCTTCATGATCCTCAACGTCGCGGTGGGCGGCAACTGGCCCGGCTACCCGGACGGCAGCACCCAGTTCCCGCAGCAGATGCTCGTCGACTACGTGCGGGTCTACGGCTACGTCCCGGACGGCAACACCGGCACCACCCGGATCCGGGGCCAGCAGAGTGGACGGTGCATCGACATCCCCAGCGCCAACCCGTACGACGGGGCGCCGTTGCAGATCTGGGACTGCAACACCACCGCCGCCCAGGCGTGGACCTTCGCCGCCGACGGCACCGTCCGCGCCATGGGCAAGTGCATGGACCCGGCCTGGGCAGGCACCGCCAACGGCACCGAGGTCAACCTGGTCACCTGTAACGGCAACCCGGCCCAACGGTTCACCCTCAGCCCCGCCGGTGACCTGGTGAACCTCAGCGCGAACCGGTGCGTCGACGTCCGGGAGAACAACCCGAACAACGGCGGCCGGTTGCAGCTCTGGGACTGCGGCGGCACCGCCAACCAGAAGTGGTCCCGCGCCTGACCGCAAGCGGTACCTGTGGGCTCACCGCCGTCGGCGGTGAGCCCACGCGCCGTCGCAGCCGTAAGAGTCGGTGACGGGCCGGGCGGGTAGTAGCCCCCTGCGGTCACCGAGGCACGGGAGGCGACGTGGAGAACGCTCAAGCGACCGACGGGCGACGGTTCTGGTGGTGGCTCGGCGGGGCACTGCTGGTTCTGGTGGTGGTGCTGGTCTCCGCCTGGACCTGGGTCACGGTGCGCGGCGACGGCCGGGCCGGGCACGTCGTCACCGGCAGCGCCGACGACCTGCGGGAGGCCACCTTCGTCCTGCTCGACGGCGCCGACGTGGTCCGGCTGCGCACCGACGACCTCGGCGGGGACGCGTACCGGGTGTCGACGTCCCGCGACTCGGGCGTACGGCCCGCGGTCTCGCTCGCCGACGGCAACATACTCACCAGCCTGCGCGGCACCGGACAGGACGGGCCGGCCATCGTCGAGGTGGTGCTGCACCACTCCGTACGCTGGCACCTGCGGCTCGGCGGCGGCGCCAAGGAGCAGCACCTCGACCTGCGGGGCGCCCAGCTCGGCGACGTCGAGTTCACCGCCGGGGCCAGCCGGATCGAGCTGACCCTGCCGCCGGCCGAGGGCACTCAGCGGACCGTCCTCAGTGGCGGCGCGAACCAGGTCGTCGTCCGCCTGGCCGGTGACGCCCCGGTGCGGGTACGCGCGGGTGGCGGCGCCGGCTCGGTCACCGTCGACGGATCCACCCAGTCCGGCGTGGCCGGCGGCACTGTGCTGACGCCGCCGGAGTGGGAGTCGGCCACGGACCGCTACGACATCGACGCCACCTCCGGCGTCTCCAGCCTCACCGTCGACCGCACCGACGGCGACGGCTAGCCGACCGAGCCCGCCGACGGCGTGCGGAAGACGTGGTCGAGTTGGTAGTCCAACAGCGCGATGGCGGTCTCGGGACTCCGCATGCCCGCCATGACGCTGTCGGCGAGGCCGGTCGCCAGGGCGAGCAGGTTGCCGGCCTCGGCGTCCGCGTCCCGCTCGGCTGGCACCGCACCTGAGCGCTGGGCGGCGGCCACCAGTTCGCATAGTGCGCGTTCCAGCTGGACCGAGTCGCGGCTGTAGGAGAGTTCGGCCAGCGCCGGGTCGGTCAGTGCCAGGGCGTGGTAGGCGGCGAAGACGATATAGGCGGCACGCTGCTCGGCATCGACGGGAACGAACTGAACCAGCCAGGCACGCAGGCTGTCCCGTGGGTGCTCCGCCGGGTCGACCGGCATCCCGGCTACGGCGCGCCGACCCACGATGTCGGCCTGGTGCCGCAGCCCGGCGAAGAGCAACTCCTCCTTGGTCCGGAAGTAGTACTGCACGGTGCTCACCGAGACGCCCGCCTGCGCGGCCACCGTACGCATGCTCACGGCGTGCAGGCCACGCTCGCCGGCGATCCGCAGCAGCGCGGCCAGGATCTCGCCTCGGCGCGCGTCACGGTCGGACAGTCTCGGCATCGTGGCACCCCTTGTCAGCCGTTTTGGTAGTACGATCGTACTACCAAAACGGGGAGGTCGACGTGCGAGCGACGCCAGGCATCGGACGGTTCACCAGCGACCAGGCACGGAGCAGGTTCCTCGCCGCCTATGAGGTGGCGATGGGCGCATGGCCGCACCCTCGACAGGAGTGGGACGTCGAGACGCGGTTCGGCACCGTCCACGTGCACCAGCATGGCATCGCCACGGGTGAGCCGATCGTGTTGTTACACGGCGCTCAGGGCAATTCCAGCAACTGGTATCCGCAGGTCGCCCCGCTCGGTGTCCACCACCGGGTCTACGCGGTGGACACCGTCGACGACCCAGGTCGCAGCGTGCAACGCCGACCGGTGCCGAGTACGACCGACAACGCCGCCTGGCTCGACGAGACGCTCACCGCACTCGGGCTGGACGGCGTCCACCTGGTCGGCCTGTCCTACGGCGGATTCCTGGCGCTCGCCCAGGCCCTGCACCGGCCCGACCGGCTGGCCTCGGTCACGCTGCTCGATCCCGGGGGCCTGGAGAAGGTGCCACTCAGGTTCTACGCGAACATGCTGGCCGGAGCGTTGGCGACACTGGCCCCCCGGCGCACCCGGCCCTGGTTCGCCCAGCGGCTGGCCAACCATGCCCTGGTCGAGTCCGCCGAGCAACTGGCCCCGATCATGATCGCAGCCCGGCACTGGCGGTCGGGCCGCCCGGTCGCAGCTCGCCGGTTCGACGACGACGAGTTGCGCGCGATCCGCGTGCCGGTGCAGGTGCTGCTGGCCGGGCGCAGTTCGTTGCTGGATCCCCGTCGGGCGGCGGCCCGGGCGGCGGAGCTGATCCCCTCGGTCCGCACCGAGATCGTGACCGGTGCCGGCCACGGGCTGCCGCTGGAACGTCCCGAGCTGGTCAACCAGCGCATTCTCGACTTCATCGCGTCCCTCGCCCCGGGCGACTCCGCCGGCCCGGCCCGCTGACGCGGCCGGCCAACGGACACCCGGCTACGGTACGTCAAGCCGGGGTCGCGCCGCACCGGGCCGCGCAGCAAGCCCGGCCGGGTGCCCGCACTGTCGCCGGGCCAGGGGCGGAGGAAGGAGTCGGCGGTATGCGGCTGCACGTCGGGTGTGCGATGTGGACGCACAAGTCGTGGCAGGGCCGGCTGCTGGCCCACCCGCTGCCGACCTCCGAACGGCTGCGGCACTACGCCGGGTGGTGCGACGCGGTCGAGGGCAACACGACGTTCTACGCCACCCCGACCCGGGACACCGTCGCCACCTGGGCGCAGCAGACCGGCCCGGACTTCCGGTTCGTGGTCAAGCTGCCCAAACTGGTGACGCACGAGCGCCGGCTCACCGACGTCACCGAGCCGATGCGGGTGTTCCTGGACGCGATGGCACCGCTCGGCCCGCGTGCCCACGCCCTCTGGGTGCAGCTTCCCGGCTCGTTCGGCCCGGACGACGTACCCACGCTGGCCCGCTTCCTGCGCCGGCTGCCCGCCACCCACCGAGCCGTGGTGGAGGTCCGCCATCCCGCCTTCTTCACCGAGCCGCACGCGGTCCGGCTGCTGGAGACCACGCTCGACGAGGCGGACGCCGAATGGGTGCCGTTCGACACCACCGCCTTCTTCGCCGACCCGCCGACCAGTGACGCCGAGCGCGACGCCTGGACCAAGAAGCCACGGATGCCGTTGCGCACCCACGCGCTGACCGACCGGCCCATCGTGCGCTACCTCGGCCGCGACGACACGGACCGGACGGTCGAGGGCTGGCAGCACTGGGTCGACGTCACCGTGGCCTGGCTGCGCGAGGGCCGCTCCCCCACCATGTTCGTGCACACCCCCGACAACGCCGACGCGCCGGTGCTCGCCCGCCGCTTCCACGACGAGGTCCGTGCCCGCCTGCCCGAGCTGACGCCCCTGCCCGAGCCGATCCCGGTCGAGCCCACCACCCTGTTCTGAGCGACCGCGCGGCACCGACCCTACGAGCCGACCTTGCTCACCTGCACGAACGGGCGGTCGTCCCACCAGATCGCGTGGATGATGAAGCTGCTGTTCGGCGCGTTGAAGTAGACCGCCATGTTGTCCGGCGAGTTCTGCACCTTCTGCACCGCGTACCCGTCCGCCGGGGTCGCCGTGACCAGCTCGACCACGCCCGCCGAGGTCATCCGGACGACCGCCTGGCCGCCCTCCACCCGGAACGAGCGGACGTAGCTGCGGACGCCGTCGTCGCCCACCGTCACCGTCCAACCGTCCTCGGTGGTCACGGTCGGGGCCGTGGTCCGGCTCGGTCTGGTCGTCGGGCGGCGGCTCTCCACCGACTCCCGCGTGGCGCTCGGCGTGGGGGTCGGGCTCACGCTGGGTCGCGGTGACGCCGACGTCGTCGGCGGCGGTGCCGACGAGGGCAGTGGCGTCGGCGGTCCGGGCGTCTCCGCCGCAGGTGGTGGACTCAGCGTCCGGTCCTGGGCGACCGGCTCCCGCAGCACGGGCAGGATCGCCATCGACGCGAGCACGATGCTCGACGCGGTGGCGACGCACCATCCCGTGATCGGCGCCCACCAGGAAGATCGCACGAAGACATCGTCTCATCTACCCATATGGTGTACGCCATGGCGATGATCCTGCTGGTCGAGGACGACCGGAACATCGCGGCCGCCCTCACCCGTGCGCTGACCGACGCCGGTCACGTGGTACGGCCCGCCGGGCACGCCGCCGAGGCGTTGCGGATCGTCAGCACCGAGCGACCGAACCTGGTCATCCTCGATCTCGGGCTACCCGACATCGACGGTGCCGACGCGCTGCGGATGATCCGTTCGGTCTCCGACGTACCGGTCATCGTGGCGACCGCGCGCCGCTCCGAGACCGACATCATCAGCCTGCTCGGCGCCGGTGCCGACGACTACGTGACCAAGCCGTTCTCCGGTGGACACATCCTGGCCCGCATCGACGCGGTGCTCCGCCGGGCCCGGCCCACCGCGACCGAGACCCCGCCGTCGATCACCGTGGGCGAGCTGACCATCCGTCCCCGGCAACGCCTGGCCGAACTGCACGGGCAACCCCTGCAACTGACCCGACGCGAGTTCGACGTGCTGGCGTACCTGGCCGAGCGGGTCGGTCAGGTGGTCAGCCGCCGGGAGCTGATGAACGAGGTCTGGCACCAGGCGCAGATCGGCGAGGAACAGACCATCGACGTGCATATCTCCTGGCTGCGTCGCAAGCTCGGGGAGACGGCCGCCCGGCCACGCTTCCTGCGGACCGTACGCGGGGTCGGCGTGATGATGGTCGAACCCCGATGAGGTGGGCCCTGAACCGGCTGGCCATCGCCATCACCTCGATGGTGGCGCTGGCCTTCCTGGTGCCGCTGGCCATCGCCACCGGGCAGATCGCCCGGGACCGGGCCGTCAGCGAAGCTCGCCAGCAGGCCACCGCCCTGGTCACCGTGCTGGGCATGGACGCCGACCCGATGCTGCTCACCAACGCGGTGGCCAGCACCACGGCGGGCAGCGCCGGACGGCTCGCCGTGCACCTGCCGGACAACGCGCCGATCGGCGTCACCCACGTCACCGACGCGCAGGTACGCAGCGCCGCCGGGGACCGCCGGTCGGTGCTGGCCCCGGCCGGCGACGGTGTCGCGTACCTGCAACCCACCGTGCTGGCCGACGGCCGCACCGTGATCGTCGAGGTGTACGTGCCCGAGGCCGACCTGCGCCGGGGCGTCCGGACCGCCTGGGTCGTCCTCGGTGGGTTGGCGATCGTCCTGGTGGCCGGTTCGACGCTGCTCGCCGACCGGCTCGGCGGCCGGCTGGTGCGGGCCACCCGGGACCTCTC
>NZ_SISL01000224.1:0-9807 GCF_004307965.1 Verrucosispora sp. SN26_14.1
ATGAGCGCTAGTCGCGTGGGCTCGGATAGGTGTATAAGAGACAGGCGCCCACCGCGGCCTCGGTCTCCACCGCCGCGTCCACCACCGTGCGGTCGAAGTCCCGTCCGGCGACCCCGCCGAGCACCACGGTCAGGCCCGCCACGTCCAGCGTGGAGGTCCACGGGTGGGCGTACCCGCCGGTGACCAGTTCGGTGGCGAAGCGCCACAGCGTCCGGGCGAGGACCACGTCGACCGGGAGCGGGTCGCCGGCCCGCCAGCTCGGATCGAGCACCGCGAAGCGGTCACCGGCGACGACCAGGTTCTCCGCCCCGGCCAGCGCCACCGCCCCGCCGAGCCGACCCTGCTCGGCCTGCCCGGAGAGCCAGTCGGCGTACCCGCGCAGGAGGCGACGCAGCAGGCCGGTGTCGCGGCGCAGACAACCGTCGAGCAGCAGGGTCCGCAGCAGCCGCCCCGCCGGGACCGGCCAGTCCGGTGCCGCCGGGTCGCGGTGGGCGGCCTGTCGGCTCGCGTACGGTGCGGTGGCGGGTGTGGTCCGTCCGGTCGGTGCCGGGCCGCGCCACCGCCAGCCCTGCGGACCGTCGACCACCTCCAGGACCGTGTCGTCCGTGCCGTCGGAGCACACCAGCGCCACCGGCAGCCCGTCGGAGCGGGGGGCGGGTGTGTCGGTGCCCCGCTGGGCGAGCACCAGCCAGCACGGGGCCAGCTCGGCCGCCTTGCCGGCGTGCAGCGCGTCCACGGCCAACCGGGCCGGATCGGCCAGCACGAACCGGCCGTCGAACCCTTCGGCGCAACTGCGCTGCAACACCGCGTCGAACAGCCCCGAGTCGGTGTGTCGGCTGAGTCGGTCGGTGGCGAGCAGCGCGGTGGTCAGGTCCGGCCGGGGGTATCCGGCATAACAGCCGTCCACTCGCAGTCCGGCGTCGGTCAGCCGGACGTGGAGCTGGTCCAGCCCGGCCGGGCGGTCCCCGTCGAGCGCCCCGCCGACGGTCCACGCCGCGTCGGCGCGGTCGGCGTACCAGGGGGAGTCGGCCACCAACCGGTGGACGCCGAGCGGGTTGTCCAGCCGCAGCAGCAGCGTCCCGCCGGGGCGCACGGCCGTCGCCAGGCGCCGCAGCCGGGCGTCCCACCCGAGCCTGGGCCCCTCGACCGACTCGATCGCGTCCAGCCCGGCGGCGGCGAGCACCAGGTCGTACTCCTCGTCGTCGGGCAGCCCCGACACACCGGCCACCACCACCCGGTCGACCTGACCGGCGAGCGCCGCCGCGTCGGGGTAGCCACGCAGCAGCGCGGTGAGCCGGGTGTGCGCCAGCGCCGTGCGTACCGCCGCATCGTGCGGCCCGGCCAGCAGCACCCGGGCGCCGTCGGGTGCCAGCCGGGCCACCAGCGTGGCGAGCGGACCGGCGTCGACGGCCCGGTCGGACCAGGCCGGCATCTCGCCGCCGGGCAGCGTCACGGCCGTCTCGGTCGTCACGTCGTCTCCTCGTCCGGGGTCGCCCAGCCCAGCAGTTCGCGCAGGGCGGCGGGCGGGTAGCGGTGGTCGGTGCCCACTTCCGCGCGGGTGATCTCCACGGCGGTGGCCAGGTGCACCCGTTCGCCGTGCAGCTCCGGCCACTGGCGGCGGATCCGGGCGGTGCCGCCGAAGGTCGGGTCCTCGTCGGCCAGCGTCATCGGGTCGCCGTACACGGCCGGTTCGCACCCGGCCGCGATGCCGTAGAAGATGGCGCTGGTCAGCCGGTTCGACGCGACCCGCCGGTGGCGGCGCAGCTCGTCGAGCTGCCGGTCCAGGAACAACGGGTCGGTGTCTTTCCACCAGTGCCCCCGGTAGCCGTGGCAGACGACCCGGAACCCGGCGTTCTCGTAGAGCCGGCGGACCCGACGCATCCGGTGCTCGTGCCAGTAGAGGCAGACGGTGACCGGGCCGGGCTCGGTGTCCCGGATCCGGGCGATCAGCTCCCGGTGGTCACCCTTGACGTGCTGCCCCTCCCACCCGTGGAACGGGTACCAGATGGTGCCCTTCCGCTCGGGCGCGGGCTCGGCGGCCCGCATCGCCAGCAGGTACGCGAAGGGCGCCCCGATCACGGTGACGTTGCGTCGCCCCACCGACCAGGCCCGCCGCCGGGTCTGCTCGGACCAGAGCAGGCTGGGGGCGCGGTCGGCGTACGGGTGTCCGGGCGCCAACCCGTCGCCGATGTTCCAGCCGTGCTGCACGTACCCGTCGATCCGCGGCGGATGCCCGTCGCCCGGTCCGGCGTAGCGGGCCAGCACGTGCGCGTGCCCGTAGAAGTGGTTCGCGTGGTGCATCGGGTCCTCTCAGGCGGCCGACCGGACCCGGGTGCCGCGCAGCGCCGCAGCCAGCGCGTCCACGACCCGGTCCTGATCGGCGTCGCGCAGCCCGGGGTAGAGCGGCAGCGACAGTTGCTGGGCGTAGAACGCCTCCGCGACCGGGTGGGTGCCGCGCCGGTGGCCGAGGTCGGCGAAGACCGGGTGCCAGTGCACCGGGATGTAGTTCACCTGTACGCCGATGCCGGCGGCGCGCATCCGGTCGTACACCTGTCGACGGCGGCCGTCGCGCACCCGGATCGGGTACAGGTGCCAGGCCGGTGCGGCCCAGTCCCGCCGGCCCGGGGTGAGTACGCCGGGCAGGTCGGCCAGGGCCTCGTCGTAGCGGGCCACCAGCTCGGCCCGGCGGGCCAGGAACGCGTCGAGGCGGCGAAGCTGGCTGCGACCGAGCGCGCAGAGTACGTCGGGCAGCCGGTAGTTCAGCCCGTACGAGTGCACCTCCTGGTGCCAGCCGCCCTCGTCCGGCCACCGCTGCTCGTCGGGTTCCCGCACCAGCCCGATGTTGCGGAACCGGCGGGCCCGGGTGAGCAGCTCCGGATCGCCGGTGACGACCGCGCCGCCCTCGGCGGTGGTCATGTTCTTGGTGGGGAAGAACGAGAACGTGGTCACGTCGGCGAGCGTGCCGACCGGCCGACCCCGGTAGGCGGCCCCGATCGAGTGCGCCGCGTCGGCGAGCAGCGTGGCGCCCGTACCCTCGATCGCGGCGCGCAGCGCGTCGTAGTCGGCCGGGTGTCCGGCGTAGTCCACGGCGGCGACGACCTTGGTCCGCTCGGTGACGGCGGCGGCCACCGCGGCCGGGTCCAGTGTGTACGTCTCCTCCTCGACGTCGGCGAAGACGATCCGCGCGCCCAGCGCCAGCGCGCTGCTCGCGGTCGCCACGAACGTCGTCGGCGGCACGATCACCTCGTCGCCGGGGCCGACACCCGCCGCCGCGTACGCCACGTGCAGCGCCGCCGTGCCGTTGGAGACCGTCGCCACCCCGGTGCCGCCGGCCCATCGGGACAGCTCCGCCTCGAACGCGGCGACCTCGGGGCCGGTGGTGAGCCAGTCGCTGCGCAGGGCCGCGACCACGGCGGCGACGTCCTCCTCGGTCACCGACTGTCGGCCGTACGGCAGCATGCTCATGCGGCGAGGGCGGTGAGGCCGAGCATGGCGCGCAACTGCGGCACGGTGAGCCACTCGTCGTTGGTGTCCGACTGGTACGCGAAGCCGTCCGACACCGGCTCGCAGTCGACGGGCGGCTGGTAGCCCCAGGTGGCGATGGTCGGCTGCACGATGAAGCGGTCCTTGGCGATCAGCGTCCGGCGGCTGTCGTCCGGCGCGATCATCTCCTCGTGCAGCTTCTCGCCCGGACGAATGCCGATCTCGTGTGTGGTGGCGTCCGGCGCGACGGCCTCGACCAGGTCGAGGATGCGCATGCTGGGGATACGCGGCACGAACAGCTCGCCGCCCTGCATCTGGTCGAACGAGTCCAGGACGAACTGCACCGCCTGGTCCAGCGTGATCCAGAACCGGGTCATCCGCTTGTCGGTGATCGGCAGGCTGCGGCCCTCGGCGGCGAGGCGACGGAACAGCGGCACCACCGAGCCCCGGCTGCCGACCACGTTGCCGTAGCGCACCACCGAGAAGCGGGTGGGGTGCTGGGCGGCGTAGTGGTTGGCGGAGACGAAGAGCTTGTCGCCGACCAGCTTGGTCGCGCCGTACAGGTTGATCGGGCTGGACGCCTTGTCGGTGGAGAGGGCGATGACCTTGCGTACGCCGGCCTCGATCGCCGCGTCGACGACGTGCTGCGACCCGGTGATGTTGGTGGCGATGAACTCCGACGGGTTGTACTCGGCGGTGTCGACCTGCTTGAGCGCGGCGGCGTGCACCACGTGGTCCACCCCGTGCATGGCCCGGGTCAGCCGGTGCCGGTCCCGGATGTCCCCGATGAACCAGCGCAGTCGCGGGTCGTCGCCGAGTTGCTGGCGCAGCTCGTACTGCTTCAGCTCGTCACGGGAGAAGACCACCACCCGGGCCGGGTCGACCTCGCTGAGGAGGTGCCGGAGGAAGGTCCGGCCGAAGGAACCCGTGCCCCCGGTGACGAGGATGGACGATCCGTTCAGCTCGCTCAATGTGGTGCTCCCGTGGTCGTCGGTGAGCCGGCGACACCGCAGCCGGTCGGGTGGGAACGCTAGGGGCGGTGGGTTAACGCGCCGACGCCCGGTGGTTAACCCGGGCCACTGCGGCCGTGAATGGCGGGCACCGTCGGGCTTGATTCCGGCGGTGTCGGAAACAGTCGTCGAACATGTCGTGAACGCGACGTGGACGGCATGCAGAATCAGTGTCGACGGCGATTTCCGCGCTCCAGTGAAATGGGGATCACGGTGATTTCCCGCCCGTCGTGCACCTCCGTGCGGCCCGCGCCCTCCACGAACCGGAGACGACGGTTCATCTGCCGTACCACGGTGTTGTGGGCGAGCACCTCTCCGTCGAGTCGGTCCAGTGCCAGCACGTCGAAGGCGTACCCGAGCGCCGCCCGCGTCACGGCCAGCCAGACGGGCAGCGTCTCGCCCCGCTCGGCCAGCCCCTCGGCGTCCAGACAGAACCCCCACGACCCGGTACGCGGACCGTCGAACCGCAGGTCGAAGAAGGTGACCGCACCGCAGGGCACCCCGTCGTACAGGTAGGTCAACACCCGGCGGGAAGGGTCGGTGCGGACTGCCGCCCACCACCGCCGGTGCTCCTCGACACTGATCACGTGACTGGTCTTGCTGGCCTGTCGATTGACGTCCTGATTACGCCAGGACAACATCAGGTTAACGTCGTCCCCGGTGGCGTCTCGCAGCACGTAACGCTCACTTTCTGTTCGCATTTCCAGGGTCATCGGGCACCCTAATCACGATTCATCCGGCTGTACACTCCGCGGCATGACGGAATTGAGTCGCGCGCAGATTCGCGACCTCATGGGGCAGGTGCTGGCCAATCAGGGAAAGGTACTGCCGGACGACGACGCGGCGGATCTGCGGGAGATCGGTTTCCGGTCGCTGGACTTCTCCGAACTGGCCCTGCGGGTCGAGGACGCCACGGGCGAGGAGTTGAACTTCGACGCCCCCGGGTTGCGGCGCATCGCCACCGTCGGCGACGTCCTCGACTTCCTCGCCGAACTCCAGCGGCAGTGAGCGTCCGGACCGCCGCCCGCCTCGGCCCGTACCCGGCCGGTGTGGACAACCGCGTCGTGGTCGGCGGCAGCGCGCTGACCTGGCGGGACCTGCCCGAACCGGTCCTGCCGGACCCGGTGGCGGTGCTCGCGCACTCCGCCCGCGACGCGCTCGCCGCCGCCCGGCACCACGCCGTGCACGGCACCGAACTGCTGCTCACCAGCGCCGGTCGGGTCGACACCGGAATGCGGGACGACCTGCGCGCCGCCGGCTTCACCCTGACCGCCGCCGACCCGACCCCGCTGGGTCATGGGGCCGCGCTGGGGGACGGTGCCGTCGTGGGCGGGGACGGCCTCGTCGTCCTCGCTCCGACCCGGCCCCGACCGGCCGAGCGCGGCCGGCTCTGGCTGTTGACCTCCGGCACCACCGGACGTCCGAAACGCGTCGGGCACACCCTGGAGTCGGTGACCACCGTCCGGGGTGCCCAACCGGGCCGCACCTGGCTCTGCCCGTACGCCCCCGGCACGTACGCGTGGTGGCAGGTGGTGACGCTGGCGCTGACCCAGCCGGGACAGCACCTGGTGGTGGTGGAGCCCGAGCGACTCGACGACTGGCCGGCGCTGGCCGCCGCGCACGGTGTCGACGCGGCCTCCGGTACGCCCACCTTCTGGCGTCGGGCGCTGCACCGCGACCCCGAGGCGCTGGCCCGGGTGCCGCTGCGTCAGCTCACCCTCGGCGGCGAGCCGGTCGACCAGGCGATCCTGGACCGGCTGCGCGAGGTCTTCCCGGCCGCCCGGATCTCCTGGATCTACGCCTCCTCCGAGGTCGGCGCGGCGATCGTGGTGCACGACGGGCGGGCCGGGTTCCCGGTCGAGTGGCTGGACCGCAGCGCCCCGGAACGCCCCATCATCGGGCTGCGCGACGGGGAACTCGTGGTCACCTCGCCGCACCACGGGGTCGGGTTGGCCGGACCGGTCCGCACCGGGGACCGGGCGCAGGTCGTCGACGGCCGGGTCCTGATCAGCGGGCGGCTCGACACCGACGAGATCAACGTGGGCGGCAGCAAGGTCTCCGCCGGGCTGGTCCGTGACGTGCTCACCGCCCACCCCCGGGTGGCCTGGGCCCGGGTCACCGGCCGACGCGCTCCGCTACTCGGTCACATGGTCGTCGCCGAGGTCGTACCCGCCCCTCCGGTGTCCGGCGCGACCGGCCCGGACCTGGACGAGGCGGCGTTGGTGCGCTGGTGCACCGACCGGCTGCCCGAGTACGCCGTGCCCCGCCGGATCCGGCTGCACGCCGAGATCCCCGTCAAGGAGACGTTGAAGAGCGATGTCTGAATCCGCCGTCCCCGTTCCGCCCTCCACCGTGGTGCTCGTCTCCGGCGGTTCCCGGGGCCTGGGCCTCGCCATCGTCACCGACCTGCTCGACGCGGGGGTGAAGGTGGCCGCCTTCGCGCGTACCGTCACCCCGGACCTGGCGAAGCTCGCCGAGGCCCGTCCGGATCGGGTCCACGTCGACCCGGTCGACGTCACCGACCGGGCCGCCACGCAGGCGTTCCTCCGGGCGGCGGAGGAGCGGCTCGGGCCGGTCGACGGGGTGGTCAACAACGCGGCGGTCGGGCAGGACTCGCTGCACGTACACACCGCTGACGCCGACATCGCCCGGATCGTCGAGACCAACCTGACCGCCCCGTTGCAGCTGACCCGGCTCACCGTGCGGCGGATGCTGGCGCAGGGACGGCGCGGGCGGATCGTCAACGTCACCTCGATCTGCGCGCAGCGCGGCTTCCCCGGCCTGGTCGCGTACTCCGCCACCAAGGGCGGGATGGACGCCGCAACCCGCTCGCTGGCCCGGGAGTTGGGCGGCCGGATGCTGGTCAACGCCGTCGCTCCGGGCTTCTTCGCCTCGGAGATGTCAGCGGTGCTCGGCCCGAGCCAACTCGACCAGATCGTGCGCCGCACCCCGACCGGCCACCTGACCGAGCCGCACGAGGTGGTACCCGTGGTGCGGATGCTGCTGCGCGACCAGACGAACATCAACGGCCAGGTCATCGTGGTCGACGGTGCCGCCTCGATCTGACCCGCGCGCCCCGTCCGCCCGCGTCGCCGTGGACGCGGGCGGACCGTCCGTGGCCACGCTCCTCGCCGCCGCGCCGCGACACCTGCGGGTCGCGTCGGCCACCGACTCGGGCGACGCCGTCACCCGCAGCCACCTGGCCGACGGACGGTGCGTCGGCTGGTACGCGCCATCGATCCCGGGTTGGCGGGTCGCGATCGACGCCGAGTACGCCGCTGCCGAGGTGCCGCCGATGCTGGCGCACCGGTTCGGCACCTCGAACTTCTGGGCCCGGTGGACCCGCACCGAGTGCGTGGCCAAACTCGCCGACGTGCCGATGGTCGCCCTCTGGCGCCGGTACGGCCTGAGTGTGCCCGCCGGCACGGTCTGGCTGTGGCGCACCCTGGTTCTCGACCTCGACCTCGACCTCGGTCCTTCGGGCCTCGCCCGCGAGGTCGGCTCGGCGGACCGGGAGGCACTCTCCGACCTGGTCGTCACCGTCGCCTTCGCCGTAATCCAGGGCCTGCCGTCTCCCGGTCCGGACCTACCGCCTCCTGACCTGGACCTACCGCCTCCTGGTCGGTCCCTTTCGAGCTGACCCGTCTGCGCCGTCGTGCCGCCGACCGGCCCGGGCCTGCCGTCTCCCGGGCCTGCCGTCTCCCGGGCCTGCCGTCTCCCGGGCCTGCCGTCTCCTGGTCGGTCCCTTTCGAGCTGACCCGTCTGCGCCGTCGACGCCCCGACCGCCTCGCCCCATCCGATCGAGTCCAGAGCGGCCTGCCGGATCGCGGCATGTCGTTGGCTGCCGCTCCGGGGTGGGTAGATTTGTTGTCGCTGGGGCGACAACAAATCTACCCACCAACCGTCGGGGCGTTGTGTGGGACACCAACCGTCGGGGCGTTGTGTGGGACACCAACCGTCGGGGCGTTGTGTGGGACACCAACCGTCGGGGCGTTGTGTGGGACACCAACCGTCGGGGCGTTGTGCGGGACACCGACCGTCGGGGCGTTGCGTAACGGGGCCGAGGTGTCGGGGCGTTGTGCGAGGGACCGCAACGGCCGACCCACATGCCGAACTGGTGGCGGCGAGGGCCAACGCTCAGATCAGGTCCCAACTCAGCGGGGTGCCCCGGGCGACGTCGGTGGTGAAGTGGCGACCGAGGACCCGGTCGATCTCCACCGGGTGCAGCCCGCCGGCGGGGCGGATCGAGCGTACGGTGGCGGCGGTGACCTCGTCCCCGGCGCGCACGTCGGCCACCACGTAGAGCGAGCGGCGGAAACGCAGGCCCTCCCGTTCGGCGGGGGTGGGGCCGACGGCGGTGCCGCCGAGCGCCGCGTACGCCCGATCCGATTCGACCACCAGCGCGGCAAGCTCGGACGGGTCCAGCGAGAAGTCGGAGTCCACGCCGCCGTCGGCGCGGTCCAGCGTGACGTGTTTCTCGATGAAGCATGCCCCGAGGGCCACCGACGCGACCGGCACGCCGATGCCGGGCGTGTGGTCGGAGAGACCGACGGGTACCCCGAACGCCTCGGCGAGCACCGGGATGCGGCGCAGGTTGCTGTCGACGGGCGGGGCCGGGTACGAGGCGGTGCAGGCCAGCAGCACGATCCCACCGGCACCACCGTCGCGGGCGGTGCGGACGGCGGCGTCGATCTCGGCCAGCGTGGCCATCCCGGTGGAGATGACCATCGGCTTGCCGGTGGCCGCGACGAGCCGGATCAGCGGCAGGTCGACCAGCTCCGACGAGGCGATCTTGTACGCGGGCGCGTCCAGTTCCTCCAGCAGCTCCACGGCCGAGGCGTCGAAGGGGGAGGAGAAGACCGTCAGCCCGTGCTCACGGGCCCGTTCGAAGATCGGCCGGTGCCACTCGTACGGGGTGTGTGCCCGCTCGTAGAGCCGATAGAGGTTCTGCCCGCCCCACAGCTCGTGCCCGCCGGAGATGCGGAACGCCGGGGTGTCGACGTCGATGGTGATCGTGTCGGGCCGGTACGTCTGGAGCTTGAGCGCGTGTGCACCGGCCGCCGCGACAGCGTCCACGATGGACAGTGCCCGGCCCAGGTCGCCGTTGTGGTTGCCGGACATCTCGGCCACCACGAAGGGGCGCTCCCCGGCACCGACCAGATGCGGGCCGATCTTCAACGTGGTCATCGTGATCCGTTCTGACGAGTCCGCACCAGCGGGCGGGGTGACGTGGGGGCCGCTGTGCCGTCGGGCGGGGGCGGGGACGCGGCGGTCGCCGTGGCGGTCGGGGTCGATGCGTCGGGCGGGGGCGGGG
>NZ_SISL01000225.1:0-9641 GCF_004307965.1 Verrucosispora sp. SN26_14.1
CCCCGGCCCTCACCGGCGGCGGGCGTGCCCGGCCGGGACGGTTTCAGCGGACGCAGGTCGGTCAGGCCGAGCCGGTGGGCGAGGGCGTCGGAGACTCCGGGCACGGCGACGTCGGCGTTGGTGTGGGCGACGTAGAGCGCGACGTCGGCCTTGATCAGTTGGTGGATGATGCGACCCTTGTACGTCGTCGGCGCCACCGACGAGACGCCCCGCAGCAGCAGCGGGTGGTGCGCGATGATCATGTCGGCGTGGGCGGCGAGGGCCTCGGCGACGGTCTCGGGGACCACGTCGACGACGCAGAGGATCCGGCGGACCGGGGCACCGGGCTCGCCGAGCACCAGCCCGACCTTGTCCCACTCCTCGGCCCAGGTGGGCGGATAGCGCCGCTCCAGCTCGGCCACGACGTCGGCGACGGTCGGCACGGCTGCGGTTGTGCTCACGGCGCGCCAGCTTACCGGCGTCGGTGCCACTCCGGGACGTCACCCGGGCCGTGGCGGTGGCCACGGCCCGGGCTGCGGATTGCGGCATCCGGTGTCGGGGTGATTGCAGGGGACCCCTGTACTACCGGAGGCGTTAATAAGGTGCCCTTCCTTTCACGTCACCCGGTCCGGCAGAGCTGGTCGCGCAGGGCGGTCAGCGGCAGGGCCCAGGGGAAGGCGTGCTGGTGGCGTTCTCCGGTCCCGGGCGGGTGCAAGGGGAAGACGTCGTCGCCGAAGAGCACGGTCACCCCCCACTCCGCCAGGCGGGCGATCCCGGTCTGGAAGGCCGGATGGGCGGCCATCGCCGCGTTGGTGTACGGCACGGCGACCAGCGGTACGCCCCGTCCCTGCGCCTCCACCAGCAACCCGAGGGCGAGGGTGTCGGCGATGCCGGCCACCCATTTGTTCACCGTGTTGACGGTGGCCGGGCAGACGATGATGGCGTCGGCCGACGGCAGGACGTCCGGGTCCCCCGGGTTCTTGTAGTGCGTACGCACCGGGTGGCCGGTCGTGCGGGCCAGCGCGGTGCGGTCGACGAACTTGGCGCCGTCCGGCGTGGTGATCACGCAGACGTCCCAGCCGTCCTGTTGGGCCAGCTCGACGAGCCGGCCCACGTCTCGGGCCAACGGCGAACCGCAGGCGATGATGTAGAGCACCTCTTGGTGCCCGTCGTGGCGGTGCGAACCGGTCATGCCGGCTCCGAGTTCATACTCCTACTCCCATGTGCTCAGCCAACTCCGCGATCGGAGAAGGCGGCGCACCCCGTGTGCGACGCAGGACCTCGGACATGACCTCGTGGGCGATCGGGCGGCAGCGGATCTCCGACGGCGCCAGCCGGTCGCCGCGAAGCAGCATCTCCCCGGCGTTGGCCATGTCGCCGATCTGGGAGTAGGCGCGGGCCTGGTCGAGCAGGTGGTGGGCGCGACGTTCGGGCAGCATGGCGTCGAACGGCAGGTTGACGATCCGGGTGCGGTGGATCTCCACGGCCCGCCCGCCGTCGCCCAGTTCGACGGCGGCCGCCGCGCGGTGCAGTTCGACGTTGGTCGGCCCGAACGACGTCCAGTAGTGGTTCTGGTCACTGCCGAGTTCGCGGGCGGCGTCGCGGGCACCGTCGAGCAGGTCCGCGACGGTGGAGGTGTCGCCGGTCCGCGCGGCGGCCATCGCGCCCTGCAACAGCAGCATCCCGTAGACCGAGAGTCGGTCGGCTCTGCTGTCGTTGCCGCCGCCCGGTGCGATCCGGTCGGCGATGCGGACGTTCAGTTCCAGCGCGGAGCGGGGGCGTCCCATGGCGAGCAGGGCGTTGCAGACCCGGGTGGTGGCGATCCCGGCGAGCAGTTGGTCGTCGGCGCGCTGGGCGACCGCGATGGAGCGGTCGGCGGCCAGCCAGGACAGGTCGCACTCCCCCAGCTTGCGCAGCACCGAGGAGGCGATCTGGTAGACCTGCCCGAGCAGGTTCGCGGCGCGTCGGGCCTGTTCACCGCCGTACGCGGCGTCGGCCGCCTGGGCGTCGCGCAGCAGCTTCGGCAGGGCCCGGGTCAGCATGCCGTACCGGCCGTACTGGTAGGTGAGCCAGGCGTGGGTGACGGCCTTGCCCATGTCGACCAGTGGCGGCGGTTCCGGCTTCGCGTCGAAGTAGGCGCTGATCGAGTCGTACCGCTCCAGGGCGGCCCGGATCTCCTCGACCTCGACCTGGTCGATGCAGTTCATGGTGTCGGTGCGCCGCTCCGGGTCCTTGCCGAGCAGCAGCTGCACGTCGATCTGGAGGATGTCGGCGATCTCGTAGAGCACCGAGAACTTGTCCAGCCGCCGTACGCCGCGCTCGATCTTGTCGACCCAGCTCTTGGACTTACCCAGTCGGTCGGCGAAGACCTGTTGCGACATCTTGCGTCGCCCGCGCCAGTAGGCCACCCGCCGCCCGATGGGCAGTTCGTCCATGTCCCCGGTCCTCCCCTTGCTGCTGGAGCCCTGGCCAGGAGCCGGGGGCTGATCCGCAGGTGCGGCCATCCGTCCGTACGTCAGGTTTCCGCTGGTCGCACTGCTTGTGCGTCAGCCGTACGGCCGATCCTCGTACTTTCGTGCAAGTTGCATAGGCCACTTTGTCAAACAAACGATCGCAGGCCACGGCAGTGACGCTGTTCGACGTATGTGCTGGTGCCGGTCGGTTCCGGCGAGGGGAGATGGCACCAATGTGGGGGAATGTCGCACCGAGCGTGGCACGTCTGTCGCCGTTGGAGCGGGTGCGGCTGCGCCGCGTCGCGGTGCGGTACGCGCTGCACGGCTGGGAGGTGACCCCCGGCGCCTGCCTCGCGCGCAGCCGCTTCGTCTGCGGCCGGGCCGGGTGCCCGACGGTCGGCTGCCACCCCGCGCTGGAGGACTGGGAGCACGCGGCCAGCGCCGACCCGGCCCGGGTGGCCACCTGGTGGCGGTCCCGCCCGCACGGCATCCTGCTGCCCACCGGCCGCGCGTTCGACGTGCTGGAGGTCGCCGCCCACCTGGGCCGACGGATGCTCGACGCGATCCGGTCGCACCCGGTCGGCCCCGGCGTACGCGGACCGGTGCTGGTCACCCCGACCGGTCGCTGGATGTTCCTGGTCCGCCCCGGTGACCCGCTCCGCCCCGAGCTGGAGCACTGCTTCCACGTGGTGCGGCACGGTCCCGGCTCGTGGGTGCCGGCACCGCCCACCCGGCTGCCCGAGGGGCCGGTGCGCTGGGCGGTCGCGCCGGAGCAGGCCCGCTGGCAGCTCCCCGACTCGTACCTGGTGCAGAACACCCTGGTCGCCGAGTTGCGGGCCAGCGGCGTCACGCTGACCCCCGCGCTGGTCCCCGGCCACCTGCCGCTGCCCCGACGCGGTCGCTGAGCCACCGCTGCTGCCCCGACGCGGTCGCAGAGCCGACCGCTGCTGCCCCGACGCGGTCGCTGAGCCGGGCCAGGGAGTCCGTGCGGTACCCGACAGCGACGCCCGACGGGCGGTGCTCGTTGAGCATCACGACGGCGCGCCCGCGCCGGGAGCGGGGATCCGATGTCCACCGACCACACGGAGCAGCACCAGGGCGGGGCCGAACCGCCTCGCCGGCACCGGCCCGGACGACGCTGGGCGGCCACCCGACCACCGGGTTCACGCCCCGGACGTCCCCGGCCGCTCGGCTCCCGACCGGCGATCCTGCACCGGCCGGCCCGCTGGCCCTGATCGTCTGCCGCACCGGTCAGTCGGCCAGCGGCAGGTCGGTGGAGCGCAGGCAGCGGGCGTCCTCGGTGACCACCGCGTGCCGGTGCCCCGGCAGCCGGTCCACCCAGCCGATGCCGGTCACGCCCATGGCCAGGGCGGCAGTCGAGTACGCGTCGGCCAGCCCCAGGTCGTGTCCGACCACGGTCACCGACCGCAGGCCCTTCGCCGGTGCGCCCCGCCGGGGGTCACGCACGTGGTGGCCGCGCTCGTAGACCCCCGAGGTGGCCACCGCCAGGTCGGTGCCGGTCAGCACCAGGCAGACCGCCGACGGGTCCCACGGATGCCGCACCCCGATCCGCCACGGTCGTCCGGTCGACGAGTGGCCGCGTACCCGCACGTCCCCCCCGGCGTTCACGCAGTGGTTGACGGCACCGGCGGCGAGCAGCCGGTCCGAGGCCACCTGGGCGGCCCAGCCCTTGACGTACCCGGACGGGTCGAGCCCGCCGGTGGCGTACGCGTCGAAGAACCCGTCGGTGTCGCCCCACAGGTCGGCGCAGCGTTCCAGCACCCGGCGCAGGTCCGCCGACGCCTCGGAGAGCAGCAGCTCACCCCGGTCGAAGCGGCACACCTCGCTGTCCGGGAGGTACGTGCTGAATCGCGCGTCCACCTCGCGCAGCCAGCCGAACACCTCGTCGGCGAGGTGGGTCAGCTCGGCGGCGGGCAGGTCGTCGGCGATGTCCAGGCTGATCGGCGTACCCATGACGTGTTCGACCCGGCGCAGGCCGGGGCGGGTCGCGGTGCCGGCCGCCATCAGCGGGCCCGGTCGATCGCGGCCTGCAGGGACTGCCGGTAGGACTGGCTCGTCGCGGTCGCCCCGGAGACGGTGTCCAGGTCGGCGCTCTGCCGCGCGACGACCAGCCCCGCGACGCCGCTGTACCGGCTGTCGACGAGGTCGCTGCGCTGCTCGGACTGGGCGGTCCGCTCCGGCAGTTCCAGCGCGACCGCGTCGGTGATGCGGCTGCCGGTGAGGGTGATGCGCACCTGCACGTTGCCGTACTCGTTGCCGACCACCGGGCCGGTGACGGTCCGGGTGGCGGGCCGGGGCGCGGCGGTGGTGGTGGTGCGGGGGGCCGAGGGGGTCCGGGGTGCCTCGGACGAGTCCGTGCGGCGCGCCGGGGCCTCGGTGCTGCGCGCGGGTTTCGGTGACCGGGTGGCGCGGGGTTCGCGGCTCGCCGACGGCGACTCCTCGGCGTCCACCGGCGGCGTCGGCCCGTCCGTCGTCGGTGCCGTGCCGGGGGGTGGCTCCTGGGCGACCTGACCGGTGCCCGGGGCGGCCTTGAGCACCACCATCGCGGTGGTGCTGGCGGCCAGGCCGGTGATCGCGAACAGCGCGCGACGCATCGGGGCGGTACTCCTCTGCTAGAGCTCGAAGGTGCCGACGTGGATCTGCCGGCGGGGCACGCCGATCCGGCGCAGCAGCCGTCGGCTCTGCTCGACCAGGCCCGGCGGGCCGCAGAGGTAGACGTCGCGTCGGGCCACGTCCGGCACGAGCCGGCGCAACCCGTCCGGCGACATCACCTGGCGTGGGCCGGGGTCGTTCCGGGAGCCGACGACATACCAGATCCGTACGCCCCGGGCCTGCGCCAGCCAGTCCAGCTCCCGGTGCAGCAGCACGTCGGCCGGGGTACGGGCCCGGTAGATCAGCGCCGCGCCGGGCGGCAACTCCTCCAGCATCGCCCGCAGCGGGGTGATGCCGCTGCCACCGGCGATCAGCAGCGCGCGGTCGCGGACCCGGTGCGCGGCGGTGAAGGTGCCCGACGGTCCCACCGCCCAGACCCGTACGCCGGGTTCGAGGTCGCGCAGGTCCCGGGTGTACGCGCCGACCACCTTGACGGTGAGCCGCAGCCAGCGGCCGTTGGCGGCGGCGGAGACCGAGAACGGGTGCGACTGCCACCAGCAGCCCCGGGTCAGGAAACGCCAACGGAAGAACTGGCCGCCGAGCAGGGCCAGCCGGTCCAGCCGCACGCCGGTCAGATAGATCGAGACGGTGTCCGGGCTCTCCGCCACCACGTCGGCGACCCGCAGCCGGTGCCGCAGGTTGACCGTCAGCGGCCCGACCAGCCGCCCCCACACCAGGGCGGCGACCACCAGTCCGTAGCAGACGATCCAGCCGGTGCGGACCGGGCCGGGACGGAACAACTGGGTGCCGTTGCTGAACTGGTGCGCGAAGCCGAGCAGCAGGACCGCGTACCCGGCCAGGTGGGTGGCGTGCCACAGCTCGTAGGGCAACACCCGGCGTACCGCCCGGACGCTGGTCAACCCGACCAGCACCAGCAGACCGGCGGCGGCGAACGCGGAGACCATGTCCTGGTATTCGCGCAGCATCACCCCGGCCTGGTCCCACGGCGAGCGGCCGGTCAGGCCGCCGTAGCCGACCAGGATGAAAGCGGTGTGCGCGAGCACCGCGACCAGCAGGGTGACCCCGAGGTCCCGGTGCCACGCCGCGATCCGCTCGCCGCCGACCACCCGTTCCAGCACCGGCAACCGGCTCATCATCAGCACCTGCACGAGCAGCAGGTAACCGGCGAGCAGGCCGGTGATCTGGCCGGCGGCGGTGGTCGTCGCGGGGGCGTCGGTGAGCGAGCCGGCCGGGGTGTCGAGCCACCAGGGCAGCACGCTGGCGACCAGGCCGACCAGGAACAACCCGGTCAGCAACCGCCGGCCGGCGGGCCCGCGCCGGGCCGCCACGGGCAGCGGAGGAGGCGCGGGCCGACGACCGTCGGCGTGGGTCCGCGACCCGGACCGACGGTCGGCGTACGCGTGGTGGGTCACGCGTACAGCTTCATCGGGGCGTACTTCATCCGGGGGAAGATCTTGTCCACCTCCGCGTTGGTGAGCCCGAACCGGCCCTGGGCCACCGAGCCGTAGACGTTGAACATGTTGTTGTACTCGGGGACGTCTCCGGAGTCGAGGGCGTTCAATCCGTTCCAGGTGCCGAGCAGCGGACCGGCGAGTGTGCGGCCGGACAGGACGGTCACCACGCCGCCGTGGCCGTGGTCGGTGCCGCCGCTGTTGGAGGCGACCCGCCGCCCGAACTCGCTGGACACCATGACGGTCACGTCGTCGGCGGCGGCACCGAGGTCGGTGAAGAACGCAGCCAGCGCGGCGGCCAGTTCGTTGAGCCGCCGATAGAGCTGCCCGCCCTCGCCGGTGCCCTGGTTCTCGTGGGTGTCGTACCCGCCCATGCCGACGGTGGCCACCCGGACGTTCGCGCCGCCCTTGATGAGCTGCGCGAGCTGCTGGAAGGCGAAGCCGACGCCCCGGTACTCCACCCCCTCGGCCGGCCGGTAGGGCTCGGCGGAGAGCCGGCGCGCGGTGGACAGCGCGCCCAGCCCGGAGCGCACCGCCTCCTCGACCGGGTGGTTGATGCCGGTGAACAGGCCCCGGATCGCCTTCTCGGTGGCCTCCCGGTATCGCTCGTCACCGGCGAGGCGCAACGAGCCGACACTGTTGAGCGAGATGGCGCCGTTGTTGCCGACCAGCGACCGGGGCAGCGTGCTGCCGACACCGACGCTGCGGAACGCGGTGCCCTTGCCGAGCGCGTCGACCAGGCTGTCCAGCCAGCCCCGGCCGCCGGTCTCACCGGGCAGTCCGCCGAGGTTGCAGGCGTCGGCGGCCTGGAAGTGGCTGCGGGACAGGCGCTCGTCGGAGACGCCCGGGACGAAACCGAGCTTCCCGGCGCGCAACCACGGCTCCAGCGGCCGGAACGCGCTGGTCAGCTTGAAGCCCCGGCCGAGCGCCAACGAGTCGTCGGGCAGCAGCAGGTCCGGGCGGGCCCGGTCGAGCACCGGATCGTCGTTCGGCGCGACCAGGCTGAGCCCGTCCAGGCCGCCGTAGAGGAAGACGTGCACCAGCGTGCCGGTCTTGGTGGCCGCGAAGGACGCCGAGGTGGTGACGAACTGGGCGGTGGCCAGGGCGGTGGCGGTGGCGGCGGCACCGGCGACGAAGGTCCGCCGGGTCACCCCGCGCCCGTCCTGCTGGGCCTCCTCCAACTCCTCCAGCCGCCGGTAGCGGTCCGCCTCGGCGGCGTTCTCGGCGGCCACCACGTCGGCCTCGGCCCGCAGCAGGGCCTCGGCCGGGTTGTCGGCGAGTCGCCGCACGTCGGGGCATTCCGGGTGCAGGGGGTACGAGTACACGGGCTCCTCCATCGGGGCCTCAGCGGAGGTGGTGCTGGGGGGAGGCGAGGATCGCCCGCGCGACGGCGGTGATCGCCCCGTCGAAGTTCGCGTCGACCCTCGTGCCGGCGGAGACCCCGGCCACGTCGAGGATCAGCGCCCGTTCCCGGTCGGACAGCTTCTGCCGGACCAGCCGTCGGGCCAGCGCGTCCACGTACGCCCCGGCGGTGGCGGGCGGGTCGGTCACCAGCTTCTCCGGCCGGGTGTAGGTGAACACGGTGCGGTTGGCGGCGAGCAGTTCGTTCGCCTCGTTCCAGCCGTTGACCATCGTGCCCGCCGACGTCCAGGCCACGTAGACGTCCGGGTAGCCGTCCGGGGTGGGCTGACCCATCGGGTGGTGGCCCAGCTCGCGCAGCTTGTCGGAGATCTGCCGCAGACCTCGCGCGTACGGGGTGCGGCGGTTGTCGCCGTTGTCGTGGCGCGGTGCCGCGTCCGGGGAGACGCCGAGGGTGCGGTAGGTGGCGACCAGGTACTCCAGTGGGCGGCGCACCTTCTGCCCCACCGCCGCCCAGAACTCCGAGGAGCTGAAGAGCGTCATCAGCACCGGCTTGATCTGGCCCTTGTTCGCGCTGTACGTCTTGGCCAGCCGGTCCACCAGGGACTTCGGCGGGGTGTCCGAGACGAACCGGACGGCCAGGTTCTGTGCCACGTACTTCGCGGTGGACGGGTGCAACGCGATGTGGGTGAGGTACGCGTCGATCGCCGCCTCGGCCCGCTTCGGGTCCGCCGAGTCGTTGGCGTGCCGGAAACCGAGGATCTTGACCTTGCCGACGTAGTGGCGGTCGGGACGGAAGACGTACGCGCCGTCCTGGACGCCCCGGCCGGTCTGGAGCAGCGCGGCCTGGCGGACGTCGGCCTCGGTGTAGCCGCCGTCGACACCGACCGAGTACAGCTCCAGGTTCTCCCGGGCCAGGTTCTCGTTGACCGCGTCCGCCCGGGAGTCCACCTGGTTGAGATAGAGCAGCAGGGCCGGGTGCCGGTTGGCGGCCAGCAGCATCTGCGGGTAGCTGCCCAGCGCGTACTTGCGGACCACGTCCCGGTCGAACGAGTTGCGGTACACCTCGCCGCCGTCGAACTCGGCCGCGACGTGCAGGAAGTCGTTCCAGAAGTCGACCATCACCTCGAAGAGCTGGCGGTCCGACCAGATCTGCCGGGCGACGGTGGCGTCCACCATCTCCCGCTCCGGTTGGGCGCCCCGCTCGTTGAGCTGGTCCCGCTGCTCGCGCAGTTCCTTGACGGAGAGGTTCAGGGTGGGCAGTTCGGCGAGTTTGAGTTCCGCCCGGGTCGGGGCGATCTTCTCCGGCTCCAACTGCCAGCGCACCCAGCCGTCGATGCCGCGCTGCTTGATCTCGGCGAGCACGGCGGCGGTCGGTCCGAAGGTCACCCGGCGGGCCAGGTGCACCGCCGGGTCCTTGCTGAGCACCGTCTTGACGGTCACCTTGGTCTCCGCCGCGGCCTGCGCCGGGCCGGAGTAGACCCGACCACCCTTGGGGGCGTTCTTCTTGAGCACCTCACCGGCGCGGGAGCCCATGTAGCTCTCGTTCTGCTCGGTGTAGGTGCGGACCGTACTCGGCCGCTGCCCGCTGGGACGTGCCGGCGTACCGTCGGTCGTGGTGGTCCCGGTGGCGTCGCCGGCCACCGCTGCGCCGCCGCCGAAGAGGCCACGCACCTGCGGCGTCATCGCCAGGGCCGCGCCACCGGCGACCACGGCTGTCTCTTATACACAAATCCGAGCCCACGAGACTAGCGCTCATCTCGTA
>NZ_SISL01000226.1:0-9538 GCF_004307965.1 Verrucosispora sp. SN26_14.1
GTGCGTCGCCGTCCGCCGTCGGCGCGGCCCCGATCGTCTCCACCACCGAGAGGTACTCGTCGACCAGCGCGCCCAGCGCGTCGGCCAGCTCGGGGGAGGCGGGGCGTCCCGCCTGGGCGCGGCGCAACGCCACGTAACTGCGGGCGGAGAGTTGCTGCCACCGTTGCGCCTGCCCGGCCAGCGCGGCGGCGGCCTCCGGGCGGACCGACGCCAACCAGTGCTCGTGCAACTGGCGGGCGCGCCCGAGCAGCCACACGTCGAGGACGAACCGGTGCAGACCATCCACGGTGGTGAGCGTCTCGGTGAGCGACGCGAGATGTCCGGCCACCGCCGGGCGGGACTGCCGGGCCCGCTCCGCGTTGCCGGCCAGCATCTCCGGCACGTCGAGGACCGGCGCCGGACCGGCGGTGATGGCCAGCGTGTGGGCACCGCCCGCCAGCGCCGCGTCGAACTCGTCCACCGGCAGCCGCCACACGCCCGGGCGCGCCGGCCCCCAGGCGGTGTCGTTGTGGTACGCGTCCACCACGGTCACCGCACCCGAGCCGTCACCGGTGGCGAGGAAGCTGTGCCGCATGTGCTCGTGACCCTCGTACGGGCACCAGGGCAGGTCGTAGGCGTCCGCGATGACGTACAACGGTTGGCCGGTGGCGAACAGCCGACGGACCCGTGGCCCGTCGAGTTGCGTCCATCGACCCTCGACCCGCAGGCCGAGCAGGCCCACCGCCTCGGCGGCGCGGTCGTCCGGCGTGGCCTCGACGGTGGGCGGCCCGGCGCGCTCCCGGGTGCGGAACTCGACGCGTGCGCCGAGGGCGAGATGGCTGCCGGTGCCGTGGGCGTGGTCGGCCAGCAGCGCGAAGCTCGTCTGGAGGCAGTCCAGTGCGGGGGCGCGGAGCGTGGTCAGGATCGGCGTCCACGCCGGATCCCCGGTCCGCCGGTCCGGCCGGCTCTGGGTGTGTGGGGGCATGGGAGGCTCCTCGTGGCTACGGCGGGCGGTACCGCCGGCGCGGTCGCCCGCGCCTGCGGCGCGGACGGCTCAGCTGTCGGCCTCGCGGTCGAGGCCGTTGGCCCACTCGGTGAGTGCCCGGGCCTGGTCGGCGAGGGCGTGCTCGTCGGAGCCGATCGGGTCCTTGAAGAAGAAGCCGAGCTCCTCGACCGGGCCGACGTGACCGGCCCGGTGCGCGGCGGCGGTCAGCCGGGCCAGGTCCAGCACCAGCGGCGCGGCCAACGTCGAGTCGACGCCGCTCCAGGTGAGCTGCATGGACATCCGGACGCCGAGGAAGCCCTCGAACGAGACGTGGTCCCAGGCGGTCTT
Organism: Verrucosispora sp. SN26_14.1; assembly: GCF_004307965.1. Classification (NCBI taxonomy): domain Bacteria; kingdom Bacillati; phylum Actinomycetota; class Actinomycetes; order Micromonosporales; family Micromonosporaceae; genus Micromonospora; species Verrucosispora sp. SN26_14.1. The sequence goes on from NZ_SISL01000226.1 coordinate 1,313, forward strand.
GTGGTCGCCGAGGTCCGGCACGTTGTCGATGTGCAGAGGGGCTGTCACGTCCTCGCCCAGCAGCGCCGGCAGCACGCCCGACTTGGAGCTCAGCTTGCTCTTGGCGTTCGCCGGGTCCTCCAGGGTCGCCCCGTCGCCGCCACCGAGCAGGTTCACCCCGGCCCAGGAGAGCACGTGCAACGCGCGGCACGTGAACATCGGGGCGAGTGCGGTCCGCAGCAGCGTCTCACCGGTCTTGCCGTCCGACCCGGCGAAGGGCACCTGCTGCCGGCGGGCCAGCAGCTCCAGGGCCGGCAACCGCGCCCCGGTCGACGGGGTGAAGTCGACGAACCCGCAACCGGCCTGGAAGGCCGCGTACGCGACGACCGAGCTGGGCGGCAGCACCCGGGCGTCCGGGTCGGCCAGCGCGCGGGTCAGTGCCTCCAGGTCGTCGTGTTCCGGTCGGAAGTCGACGGGCGGTTCGGTCGACGACACGTTGACCACCACCACCCGGGCCAGCCCGTGCCGGTTGCGGAACTCCTCGATGTCGGCGGCCAGCCGGTCGATCGCCTCGGCCTGACTGCCGGTGTGGGACTGCGCGTCGTAGCCGGTGCGCAGCTCACCCTCGACCTCGGGCAGGTTGCCCCGGACAGCGGCCAGGACCGGGGCCGGGATCACGCCGGAGTCGACGAGCGCCTCCGCCTTCTTCTCCAGTGGTGTGTCCACCACGTCGTGCCCACCGACGACCATGTCGGCCCAGCCGGCCAGCGGCACGTCGCGCAGCATGTCGGTGTCGGTGACGCAGCCGGTGGACCGGGTCATCCCGGCCCGCAGCGCCAACAGGCCGGTGACGGCGGTGGTGGCGACCGAACCTCGGGCGCCGTTGAGCCACAGGCCGATCGGCCCGTCGGAGTTCTGTGACGAGGACGTGCTCTGCGGGGTCTCGCTGTGCGTGACGGTCACGGAAGGTCCCTTCTCTGGGCGCGCCGGGTCGGTGGCACGCGGTTCGGTGGCGGGTACGGATCAGCGGGTCAGCACTTTCCCGAGAGCGCCGGCGATGTCGTGCATGTCGGGTTCGGTGCCGAGGAACGTGCTGTGATGGGTCTGCACGCTGTGCGCGGCGAGCCACTCGGTCTTGGGGTACGCGCGGTCGCGGTGGATCGCGGTGAACCGCTCGGCCAGCGGCGCGAGCAGCGGCTTGGTCCAGGGCTGGAGCAGCGGGCTGCGGTGCAGCGGCTCGTCGGTGACATAGAAGCGCTTGCCCAGCTCGGCGGTGAGCGCGGTGGCCACGTCGGCGTTGCTCATCCCGGCGGGCAGCTCGTCGACGACGATGGTGCCCTCATAGATGGAGATCCGGGTCTGCGCCGGTGCGGGTTGCAGCAGGCGTACCCCGTCGAGGTCGGCCACCAGTTCGGTGAGCAGCGCATAGTTGCGGTTCCGGACGGTGTGCTGCTCATCCAGGATGGCGAGTTGGGCGCAGGCCACGGCGGCGGAGAACTCGCTCAGGCAGAAGTTCGCGCCCTGGATCCCGGCGCTCTCCTCCAGATCCAGCTCACCCGGGGCCGGGCGCCCGTCGCGGTAGCGGCGGGAGTCGGCCCGCAACTCCTGCAACACCGGCGCCAGGGTGTCGTCGTCGGTGACCACGGCACCGCCCTCACCGCAGGTGAGCACCTTGCCGTGCTGGAAGCTGAAGCAGCCGATCCGGCCCAGGGAGCCGGCCTGACGGCCCTGCCAGGTGGCGCCGTGCGCCTGGGCGCAGTCCTCCACGATGGAGATGTTCCGGGGCGCGGTGACCGCGTCCAGTGCCGGGATGTCGGCCATGTTCGAGGCCCAGTGCACGGCCACCACGGCGCGCGGGTCCACCGACAGGTCGAGGTCGTCCGGCCCGACGCAACCGGTGTCGGCGTCCACGTCGACCAGCACCGGCACCAGCCCGGCGCGCAGCGCGGCGGTGGCCGAGGCGGTCCAGGTCAGGGCCGGGACGAGGACGGTGTCGCCGAAGTCGAGGCCGAGGGATTCGAGGGCCACCACCAGCGCGCTCGACCCGTGGTCGACGGGTACGCAGTGGCGGGTGCCGACGTAGCGGGCGAAGTCGGCGGCGAACCGGCGCTCGAACAGCGGGGTGTCGCCGCAGGTCGGGCTGCTGATCGCCCACCGGCCTCCGTGCAGCACGGCGGCGAGGTTGCGCTCGGCGTCCGGGGCGGGGACCGGCCAGCGGGGCCACGGCCGGTCCGGCGGTCGGAACGGTCGGCCACCGTCTACGGCGAGCCGCCGGTCGGTACGGATGGAGGTCGTCATGCCGTCGACACTGCTGCCGGTCGATACATCCTCCGTACACGTCGGATACCGGCGGACGTCGATGCCGTGTATCGGCGTTGTATCGGCCTGGCCGACCCTCGGGACATGAGCCGATCCCCGCAGTCATTCCGCAGCGAGCCGACCGCACCACCCGGCGTCGAGCGCGGTGTCTCGGTGGTCATCCCGGTAAAGGACCGGGTGCCCGAGATGCGCCGGCAACTCCGCAGCCTGCAACAGGCGGCCCGGAACTGCCCGGAGCCGGTGGAGGTGGTGGTGGTCGACGACTCCGCACCGGCGGCCGCAGCCGCCCACCGGGCCGCCTGCGCCCAGTACGGCGCCCGATACGTACGCGGCCCCCGGCACGTCGGGGCCAAACGCAACCTGGGCGTCCGGCACGCCCGCCACGACCTGCTGCTGTTCACCGACTCCGACTGCCGGGTGCCGGAGGACCTGATCACCCGGTATGCCGCCCGGCTGCGCGCCAGCGGTGAGGAGGTCGCCGGCGTCACCGGGCCGGTCCTGGTGGAACCCGGCGAGGGTGCCTTCTTCCGGGTGATGAGCCGCTCCTACCTGCTGCTCGGTGACCTGACCCGGCCGCTGCACCACGAGCGGGTGTCCTGGGGCGCCGGGGCGAACACCGCCGTGAAACGCGTCGCGTTCGACGCCGTCGGCGGCTTCCCGGAGGACTCCCCGATGCCGATCGGCGGCGAGGACCTGCACCTCGGCCTGCTGCTGACCGACGCCGGGTACGCGCTGCTCGCCGAGCCCGAGGCGGTCGTCACCCACGACACGTCGGTCGCCGAGACCGTCGGCGCCGTGGCGTACCGGTTCACCACGTACGGGCGATCCGAACAGTGGCTCTGCCTGGCCCACCCGCACCGCCGCCGGTTCGTCCTGAACACCGTCAGCGCGCTCGCCGTGACCGCCGCCGCCGGGCTTGCCACGGCACGGCGTACCGGCGGACGGAGCCTGCTCGCGGTGCCGGCCGTCGCGGCGGCGCTGGTGGCTGCGAAGACACCCGGTCGGCTCGGCGACGACCGTGGCCCGCGCGCCCTCGCCGAGTCGGTGGCCTGCGTCGCGATCGAGACCCTCTTCGACGGCGCCGCCTTCGTCACCGCACTCCGGATGCGCCGCCCCGACCTGCTCTTCACCGGATTCCGCGCCCCGGACGAGGCCGACTACCAACCGGTCGCCCCGTCGCGGGCGGAACCGGTCGCGGCGTGAGAGGAGCCGGCGTGCCGACCACCCTGCCGCTGGCCCCGAGCCAGCAGATGATGTGGGAGTTCATGACCGCCCTCGACCCGGCCCACCCGGGTGCCGCCCGCCTGGTGGTGGTGGAGTTCCGTCGACTCTCCGGTCGGCTCGACGTCGACGCGTTCGGGCAGGCCGTGCAGGACGTCGTCGACCGGCACGACGCGCTGCGGATGCGGTTCGTCCGGATCGGCGTCCAGCCGGAGATCGAGATCCTGCCCCGGGTCCGGTCACCCCTGGTCCAGGTGGACCTCACCGGCCAGTCGCCCGCCGCCCAGCAGGCCCGGATCGAGCAGATCGCCTACGAGCACCGCACGGTCGCGTACGACCCGACCGAAGCGCCCCTGTGGCGGGCCGCGTTGATCCGGCTCTCCGCGACCGAACACGTTCTCGCGCTCTGCTTCTTCCACATGGTCTCCGACGGCTGGTCGTGCCGGCTGTTCGTGGAGGACCTCTGTCACGCGTACGCGGCCCGACTGGGCGCGGTCCGCCCGCAACCGCCGCTCGGCGTCGACTTCGCCGGGCTCGCCGCGATCCAGGAGACGGAACTGGCCGGTGGCGGGGTCGACGCCGCCACCCGGGCCGCCCACTGGCGGGATCGGCTGCGGCCGGTGTCGCCGTACCAACTCTTCCCGGCCACCCCGCCGGCCCCCGACGCCGACCTGAGCGCCGAGGTGGCCACCCGCTTCGCGATCCCACCCGAGGTGGCCGCCCGCCTGCGCCCGGCCGCCCGACGAGCCCGGACCAGCCCGTACGTCCTGCTGCTCGCCGCCTACCTGGTGATGCTGTCGCGGCGTGCCGGTCGGGAGCGGATCGTGCTCGGCACCACCACGCTCGGCCGGGAGAGCCCGCTGTCGCAGCGCCTGATCGGCCAGTTCACCAACAACGTGTACGTGCCGGTGGAGATCGCACCGGACGCACCACTCGGTGCGGTGGTCCGTGCCGCGCACGCCTCGCTGACCGAGGCGATCGCCCACGTGGCACCGTTGCACCGGGTGGCCGAGGCGGTGCACCCCGACTTCGTCCGGCAGCGCCCCTGGCCGGACAGTCACCTCTTCGACGCCTGGTTCCAGTCGGCGGCCTCCGCCTCACCGGTGCTGCACTGCCCCGGGCTGCGGGTCGAACCGCTCGACATCACGGCGCGTCCCGCTCCCGGCACACCCGCGCCGGTGGTCGCCGCCGACGTACCCGCCGACTGCCTGCCGGTCTGGTTGAAGCGGGGGTCGCCGATCGTGGTGGTGGACGACGACCGGGCCGGCGGGGTCTTCATCCGCAACCGCAGCTTCTTCGAAGACGACCTGGTCCACGGGCTGATCGACGACTACCTGGCGGTCGTCGCCGCCCTCGTCGACGACCCGGACCGCTGCCCGGCGCAACTCCGGCTCCCTGACGGCGCGTGCTTCTTCGATCACGCGGCGGGGTAGAAGGAGCGGGGAGAGGCGGGGACCAGGATCCAGGCCGACTCGGGAGAGGTACGACGACCATGACGGACACCTCGACGCACCAGCCCGCCGATCGGGTGACACCACCGGTGCCGCGAAGCGCCGTCCGGGCCCGCTACTCGGTGGTGCTGCTCTTCGTCATCATGGGCCTGGCCATCGGCGGATGGTCCTCCCGGGTGCCGGACGTCCGCGACGCGGTCGGCCTCGGCAACACCGGCTGGGGACTGGCGAACATCGCCACCAACGCCGGTGAGCTGATCTCGCTCGTAGTGGTCGCGGTGCTGATCAGCCGGATCAACACCCGCCGCCTGGCGCTGGCCGGTGCCGCCCTGATCCTGGTCAACGCGCCGCTGCTGGCCGCCTCGACCACGGTGGTGGCGTTGGCGGGCGGTCTGGCGGTCTGGGGATTCGCCGCCAACCTGCTGGCCACGCCGATGAACGCGCAGTCGGTCGAGGTGCAGAAGCAGTACGGCCGCCCGATCCTGTCCACGTTCCACGCCGGGTTCAGCATCGGCATGCTCGCCGGTGGACTCAGCGGCACCGGAGCCGCCGCGATCGGCCTCTCCCCGTCGGTGCAGATGGCGATCACCAGTGCCCTGCTCGGTGTGCTGCTGATCGGCACCCAGCGGTGGCTGCCCGACACACCCCGCCAGGAGACCAAGGAGGGTGAGGCGCGCCGCCGGCTGCGCGACCGGTTCACGCCCCAGCTCCTGCTGCTCGCCGCGATCGCGTTCCTGGCGTCCTTCGTGGAGATGGCGGGCGCCCAGTGGAGCGCCCTGTACGCCACCGAGGTCGCCGCCGCCGGGGCGGTGCTGGCCGCCGCGACGTACACCTGTCTCTCGCTGGCCGCCGCCGGTGCCCGACTGGTCGGCGACTCGCTCGCCGGGCGCTTCGGCCGGATCCGTTTCGTCCGGCTCTCCGCCCTGGTCGCCGCCGCCGGGCTGGCACTGCCGCTGGCCGTCCCGCACCCCGCCGCGGTGATGGCCGGGTTCGGCCTGCTCGGCTTCGGTCTCGCCTGCGTCACGCCGACGGTGCTCGGCTTCGCCGGTGAGCAGCCCGGCCTGACCTCCGGTGAGGGGGTCTCGGTGGTGGCGATGGGCCAGTGGCCCGGCGCGCTGCTGGCCGCGCCCGTCATCGGTCTGCTCGCCGGTGCGCTCGACCTGCGGCTGGCCTTCGTGGTGGTGCTGGTGCTCGTGCTGGCCGTGATCGTCCTGGTGGGCCGGGTCCGGGCCACCGCGCTGCCCGGCGAGGGCGCCGCCGGATGAACCGTCGGTCAGCGCCGCCGGATGACCGACGGGCGGTGGCGGCCGAGGTGCGGCGGTCAGCCGCCCCGGGCCACCGGACCGATGAGCTGGCCTTCGGTGCCGGTCATGCTGAGCATCACCCACTGCACCTTGCCCTTGGTGATCAGGCCGACCATCTCCGGATGCAGTTGGGTGAACCAGCCCTGCACGCTGACCAGACCGAGGGCGGTGGCGGCGGTCGCCGCCTCGGCCTCGGTGAGTCGCTGGAGCACCACGATGTCGCTGCGGACCAGCACCTCCACGTCCCAACCGGCCAGGTCGTCGCGGACCACGAGGGTGGCCCGCCAGGGCGCGCTGAGGTTGGTGTCCGGGCCGGTGACCGGACCGGTGTCGATCACCACGAGCTGCGGTTCGGTCGGGGTGGCGGGCACCGGCGGAGCCACTCCCGGAGGAAGGAACGAGGCGATCTCCCGGCCGATCACGCAGCGCCGCAGGAAGGCGTCCCATTCCTGTTCGCGGGCGGTCTGGATGAACAGCCGGGCACCGAGCGCGAGGGCCCGGAAGGCGAGCAGCTCGGCGGCGCGTACCCCGCCGGTCAGCATCAGCCGGGTCGGCTCGGCCCGGAACACCCGCAGCCCCACCGGCTCCTGCTGCCGGTTGCGCCCGACCACCAGCCCGCCGCCCCCGGCGACCAGGTGCAGGCCCGCGACGGCGGCCTCGTCGGTGACGTGCAGCCCCATCCGGCTGCCGGGAAAGGCGACGCCGTTCACCTGAGGAAGCCTCCGAGCGGCAGGGTGGCGGCCACGCCGTACGCGTGCTCGCCGTCGAGTCGTTGCAGGCGACCCCCGTGACCACGGACCGCCTCCTCCAGTGCGCGGTCGGCGGCGGCGAGTGCGTCGGCATCGGCCCCGATCAGCCGGAAGCCCACCTCCACCACGGTGCCGGCGGCACCGGCGCGAGTGGCGTCCCGGGCCACCGCGATGGACACCACACCGGCCACCGCGGGCAGCCCGCGCAGCAGCGGATCGACCTCCCACGACCGACGCGGCCAGTCGAGCAGCCGGTGGCAGCTCTGCGGGACGCCCTGCGCCGACCAGTGCCGCCAGCCCTCCCGGGCCAGCGGCCGGTCACCGCCGGTCGGCCCGTCGGTGAGATGGGTCAGCCCGGCGACGGCGGCCAGCACCTCGTCCCGGTTGAGCAGCCGCGCGGCCACCCGGTCCTGGCGCAACTGCCGTCGGGTGCGGCGGATCGCCGCGGTGAGGGCCGGGCGCAGGTCACGGTCGGCGTGGAAGTCGGGGGTACGTGGTGCCTGGAGCACCACCCACGCCTGCCGGCTCGCCGGCACCTCCCCGCCGGTCAGCTCGCGGTACGCCCGGTCCACCGCTGCGGAACGGGCCCGAGGCGCCGGGGTGACCTGGATCAACACCTGCACCGCCACGGCCGGAGTGTCCGGGTCGGCCGCCGGCAACAGCGACACCGGCGACGGCAGGGCCTGCGGCGCACCCATCAGCAGGGCGCCCTCGGTCGGGTCGACCTCCAGCACGGCACTCAGGCCGCCCCGATGGGTCAACAGCACGGCCGGCTGGTCGTCGATCTCGACCTGGTCGAGTTCGACGCTGCCCTCCAGATTGGTCAGCAGTTGCCAGGCCGCGTCCGTGCCGGTCGCGGTGAGCTGCCGACGTCTGCCCCGGTAGCCCCACCAGACGGCCAGCCACTGATAGAGCCACCGGCCCCGGTGCCGCAGCACGGTCGGCGAGAGCAGCAGCACCACACCGGTGGCCACCGCGACGGTCACCGGCAGACCGTGCGCGCTCGCGGCCAGCACCCCGGCCGCACCCGCCTGCCAGGCCACGAGCTGGGCGACGTGGATCCCGCCGACCCGCAGCGGGCGCCGGTGCGGGCGTACCACCGGGACCACTGCCGCGTCGGATGCGGTCGCCGCGTCGTCGAGACCCGCCGGTCGGGCCACCGCGTCCGGCTGGGCGGTGGGCGTCGACGTCGCCGCCACCGCC
>NZ_SISL01000227.1:0-9525 GCF_004307965.1 Verrucosispora sp. SN26_14.1
AGCGTCAGATGTGTCTACGAGCCAGCCCCCCGCGCGCCCGGCTCGGTCGTCGCCTCCGCCGGCGCCGACGGCGCACCGGCGACCTGGTCGGGAGCGTCGTCGCCGCCGGGCTGACCGACGATCACGAAGACGGTGATCAGCACCGCGACCACGGCGATTCCGGCGAACCCGCCGGCCCAGGCCTGCCGCCGCCGCTTGGCCTCGGCCGCCTTCTGGGCCGCCAACTGTTCGGCCAGTCGCCGTCGCGCCTTGGTCTCCTGCTCGCTCACGTCCTCGACTCCCCTGCTGAGAGGTGTGGGTGCGTCCGGCTACAGACGCCGTCGCCGACACACGGTACCTGGTGGCAGAGGCAGTTCCGACCATCGATCGTGACCCGTGGGAATTGTGCGGCAACTGGGACACCGGGCCACGGCTGCGACCGGTACGAGAAGATCGCCTCGACCGGTTCGAGGAAATCGCCGGTCAGGCCGACTTGCGGGGAGTCGTCTTCTTCGCCGGAGCCTTCGCGGCCTTGGTCGCCTTCTTCTCCGCGGTCTTCTTGGCCGGCTCGGCCTTTTTCGCCGGGGCCTTCTTCGTGCCGCCGGCCTTCGTACCGGTGGCCTTCTTCTCGGCGGTCTTCTTGGCCGGCGCCTTCTTCTCGGCGGTCTTCTTCTGCGCGGAGCGGGCGGAGGTGATCGGGGTGGGCTCTCCGGCGCCACCGCCGGAGGCGCCGCCGCCCTCGCCTCGGGCCGCGCGGGCCCGCTCCACCGAGGCCTTCAGCGCCGCCATCAGGTCGACGGCGGCGGGCGGTGCCTCCTCGACCTCCTCCGGCTGTACGACCTCACGGCCCTCCACCTTCGCGTCGATGACCTCTTGGAGGGCCGCCCGGTAGTCGTCGGTGAACTCGTCCGGATGGAAGTCACCGGCCATCGAATCGACGAGCGAGGTGGCCATCGCCAGCTCCGGCGGCCGGACCTTGAGATCCTCGTCGAGGAAGCCGAAGGCGGGCTTACGGATCTCGTCGGGCCAGAGCATGGTGTTCAGCAGCAGCACGCCCTCGCGTACCCGCAGGGTGGCCAACTGCTCCCGCTGGCGCAGCGCCACCTTGACGATCGCCACCCGCTCGGAGTCGGTCAGGGCGTCCCGCAACAGGAGGTACGGCTTGGTCGCCGTGCCCTCCGGCTCCAGGAAGTACGCCTTGTTGTAGAGGATCGGGTCGACCTGTTCGGCCGGGACGAACTCCAGCACGTCGATCGCGTGGGAGGTGCTCAACGGCAGTTCGGCGAAATCCTCGTCGGTGAGGATCACCATCTCCCCGCCGCCGATGTCGTACCCCTTGGCGATGTCGTCGTAGGTGACCTCCTCGCCGCAGACCTGACAGGTGCGCTTGTACCGGATCCGCCCGCCGTCGGACCGGTGCACCTGGTGGAACCGGATGTCCTTCTCCTCGGTCGCGGAGTACAGCTTCACCGCGATCGAGACAAGGCCGAACGACACGGCCCCTTTCCAGATGGCCCGCATCCTGCACCTTCCTTCCCCGATATCGACCATGCTCGCATCAGACGGAACCGGGCGCGACGTGTTCGGCCTGCTACTACAGTCGGTTTCGTGCCCGGCGCGCCACTGAGGCCGATGCTCGCGGTGACCGGGCAACTGCCTGCCGGCGCCGGGTGGGCGTACGAGTTCAAGTGGGACGGCGTACGCGCACTGGCCGACATCGCCGCCGGACGGCAGCGCCTGTACGCCCGCTCCGGGGTGGAGATCACCACCGCCTACCCGGAGCTGATCCCGCTCGGCGAACAGGTCGACGACGCACTGCTCGACGGTGAGGTGGTCCTCTTCGACCGGGCCGGTCGACCCTCGTTCACCGCCCTGGCCGAGCGGATGCACGTACGGGATCCGGTCAAGGCGGCCCGACTGGCGGCGAGCGTCCCCGTCACGTACATGATCTTCGACCTGCTGCGGCTGCGTGGCACGGACCTCACCGGCTGGCCGTACGCCCGGCGTCGGGAAGCCCTCGACGAACTCGGACTGGGCGCGGCGCGGTGGACGGTCCCACCGGTCTTCCCGGACGGCCCGGCCACCTACGACGCCGCCGGTGAGCACGGCCTGGAAGGGGTGATGGCCAAGCGGGCGGACTCCACCTACCGGCCCGGCGTGCGGTCGCCGGACTGGGTGAAGGTCAAGCTGGAGGTGACCGGCGACTTCGTGATCGGCGGCTGGCGGCCCGGTGCCCGCCGGATCGGCGGCCTGCTGGTCGGGGTGCCCGGGGCCGGTGGGCGGCTGATCTATCGGGGGCGGGTCGGCGGTGGGATCGGGGCGGCCCTGGAACGCGAACTGTTGCGGGAGTTGGAGCCGCTGCGCACCACCACCTCCCCGTTCGGCGGCGACGTGCCCCGGGAGGATGCGCGGGGCGCGATCTGGGTAACCCCCCAGGTGGTGGTGGAGGTCAAGTACGGCCAGCGCACGCCGGACGGGCGACTGCGGTTCCCCCGGGTCCTGCGGCTGCGGCCGGACAAGGCGGCCGAGGAGGTGGCGGATGCCGAGTGAGCGGCTCCGGGTCGACGTCGCCGGACGCACCCTGAAGCTGTCGAACCTGGACAAGGTCCTCTACCCGAAGGCCGGCTTCACCAAGGGCGAGGTGATCGACTACTACACCCGGATCGCGCCGGTGCTGCTGCCGCACCTGCACGACCGCGCGCTGACCCGGATCCGCTACCCGAACGGGGTGGAGGGCAACTCCTTCTTCGAGAAGAACGCCCCGGCTGCCACGCCCTCCTGGGTGCACGTCGAGACGTTGCCCGCGCCCGGCTCGACGAAGGGCCGGGAGACCATCGACTACGTGGTCGCCGACGACCTGCCCACCCTGGTCTGGCTGGCCAACCTCGCCGCCCTGGAACTGCACACCCCGCAGTGGAAGGTCGGCGCGCATCCGGACCTGATGGTGGTCGACCTGGATCCCGGGCCACCGGCGACCCTGCGGCAGTGCTGCCGGGTGGCGCTGCTGCTGCGCGAACGGCTGGCCGCCGACGGGGTGGACTGTTATCCGAAGACCTCTGGCAAGAAGGGCATGCAGCTCTGCTGCCCGATCGCGGGCACCCAGTCCGCCGACGACGTGTCCGGGTACGCCCGACGGATCGCCCAGGAGCTGGAACGCGAGCACCCGAAGCTGATCGTGTCGAAGATGGCGAAGAACCTCCGGCCCGGCAAGGTGTTCATCGACTGGAGCCAGAACAGCGCGGCGAAGACCACGGTGGCCCCGTACTCGCTGCGGGCGCAGCCGGTGCCCTCGGTGTCCGCACCGCTGACCTGGGACGAGGTGGAGGCGGGCGCGGCGGGCAGGCGACCGTCGTCGAAGCCGTACACGGCCTCGGAGGTGCTGGAGCGGGTCGAGGAGCACGGCGATCTTCTTGCGCCGTTGCTCGAACCCGGCCCTGCGCTGCCTGCGGCGTAAGGAAGGGCACCTTGTTAACGCCTGCGGTATAGCAGGGGACCCCTGCTAACAGCTATCCCAGCCCGTCCCGCTCGGCCAGCACCTCGGCGATCACGCGGTGGTCGTCGACGGCCAGGGCGGGATCGGAGTCGAGGTGCTGCGCCAACAGCAGCATCGCCTTCCACAACGCCCAGCCCCGCGCCCGTGCCCAGGTGCCCTCGTCCTGCCCGACCGTCTCCCGGAAGGCGTGCCGGCTGCTGCCGGAGAACAACGTCCAGGCGATCACCAGGTCGCAGGCCGGGTCACCGACACCGGACGTGCCGAAGTCGATCACCGCAGCCAGCTTCCCGTCCACCACCAGCAGGTTGCCGACCGCGATGTCCCCGTGGAACCACACCGGACTGCCCCGCCACTCGGCAGCCAGGGCGGCCTCCCACACCGCAGCGGCCCGCGCCACGTCGACCTGTCCGGCCAGGAGGCTCAGCAGATGCCGGGTCTCCTCGTCGTAGTGCCCCGGCGAGGCACCCCGGAAGAAGCTGTGTTCCCCGGCAGCCGGGCCGCCGGTCGCGTCGCAGGACTGTAGGGCCAGCACGAACTCGCCCACCGCGACGGCGAGCCGCACCGGGTCGTCGACGCGGGCCAGGTCCGCCGTCTCGCCCGGCAGCCAGCCCCGCACCGACCAGGGGAAGGGGTACCCCTCGCCGGGGACCCCGACACCCAGGACCGGCGGTACGGCGACCGGCAACTCCGGCGCGAGCCGGGGTAGCCACTCGTTCTCCTTCGCCACCGCCGGGACGTACCCGGCCGCAGTCGGCAGCCGTACGGTCATCGTCTCGCCCAGCCGGTACGTCCGGTTGTCGTGGCCGTCGCGCTCCACCGGTGACACCGGCAGGTGTGCCCAGTGCGGGAACTGTGTGGCGATCAGACGTCGGACCAGCCCGGCGTCGATTCCGGCACGGCCGTCGGGAGCGGTCGAAGGCATCCCGCGATCCTCATTCCGTCACCCTGCGTCGGCAAGGGATTATCGACGGATGGAAACTGCGCTGCCCGTACGTTCCGTCACCGGCCTCGCCGCGCGGGACCGGCCGTTGATTACCTGCCTCGACCACCGGACGGGTGCCCGCCAGGACCTGACCGCCGCAGAGCTGGGCGAGTGGTCGGCGCGCGTCGCCGGCCTGCTGCGGGACGGGTGCGGGCTGAGGCCGGGCAGTCGGGTGGCGGTGCTGCTGCCGCCGCACTGGCGTACCGCTGCGGTGTTGCTCGGGGCCTGGTCGGTGGGGATGACGGTGTCGTTCCGGCCGTGGGCCACCGCCGGGTTGCCGGTGCTGGAGCCCGGCGGCGACCGGCCGTACGACGGCGTGCTGGTCACCCCGGAACGGCTCGACGACTGGCTGGAGGACGTGCCGGAGGGGCTGCACCGCTACCTCGTCGGCACCGGGCCGGAGCCGCTGGCCGAGGTGCCCGCCGGATGGCTCGACTGGTCCGTGGAGGTGCTGCGGCACGGTGCGGCCCCGACCGACCGTCCCGTGCTGCACGCCGGGGACGCGGCCAGCCCGGACGGCACCAGCTACGCCGAGTGGGGCTCGGTCGCGAAGGTGGTCGCCGAGCAGCTCGACCTGCGGGTCGGTGACCGACTGCTGGTCGACGTCACCGAGCACGACCAACCGTTGAAGTGGCTGCTCGCGCCGCTCTCCGCCGGTGCCTCCGTGGTGCTCTGCACCAACCTCGACCCGGAGCACAGGGACGCGGTCGTCGCTGCCGAGCAGATCACCCGTGTCCTGTGAACAGCCGCCACCGAGATGTTAGGAAGGGACCCCTGCTATACCGGAGACGGTAGTAGGGGGCCCTTCCTTGCACCTCAGTCGACGGTTGGTAGGGGTGGGCCGAGGACGTCGTCGGCGTCGACGATGGTGTACGCGTACCCCTGCTCGGCGAGGAAGCGCTGCCGGTGGGCGGCATACTCGGTGTCGATGGTGTCCCGGGACACGACGGTATAGAAGTGCGCCTGCCGACCGTCGGCCTTCGGGCGCAGCACCCGGCCCAACCGTTGCGCCTCCTCCTGACGCGAGCCGAAGGTGCCGGAGACCTGGATCGCCACCGCCGCCTCGGGCAGGTCGATCGAGAAGTTGCCGACCTTGGAGATCACCAGCGTGCGGACCTCGCCGGAGCGGAACGCGTCGAACAGCCGCTCGCGTTCCTTGTTGGTGGTCGAGCCCTGCACGATCGGGGCGTCCAGGTATTCGCCGAGCTGGTGCAACTGGTCGATGTACGCGCCGATCACCAGCGTCTGCTCCTCCGGGTGCCGCTCGACCAGGGCGCGTACCACCGGCAGCTTGGTGCGGGCGGTGGCCGCCATCCGGTAGCGCTCCTCGGCCTCGGCCGTCGCGTACGACATCCGCTCGGCGTCGGTCAGGGTGACCCTGACCTCGGTGCAGTGCGCCGGGGCGATCCAGCCCTGGGACTCGATGTCCTTCCACGGCGCGTCGTACCGCTTCGGGCCGATCAGGCTGAACACGTCACCCTCCCGGCCGTCCTCGCGGACCAGGGTGGCGGTCAGCCCGAGGCGGCGGCGGGCCTGGAGGTCGGCGGTGAACCGGAAGATCGGCGCGGGCAGCAGGTGCACCTCGTCGTAGACGACCAGACCCCAGTCGCGGGCGCCGAACAGGTCCAGGTGGGTGAAGGCGCCGCCGCGCCGCGAGGTGAGCACCTGGTACGTGGCGATGGTGACCGGCCGGATCTCCTTGCGCTCGCCGGAGTACTCGCCGATCTCCTCCTCGGTCAGCGAGGTGCGGGCGATCAGCTCCCGCTTCCACTGCCGACCGGCGACGGTGTTGGTGACCAGGATCAGCGTGGTCGCCTTCGCCTCGGCCATCGCCGCCGCGCCGACCAGCGTCTTGCCGGCACCGCAGGGCAGCACCACCACGCCCGAGCCGCCCGCCCAGAACGCCTCGACGGCCTCCCGCTGGTACGACCGCAGCGTCCACGGCCTACCGCCGTCCTCGCCGCCCTGGGCCAGCTCGATCGGGTGGGCCTCGCCGTCGACGTACCCGGCGAGGTCCTCCGCCGGCCAGCCGAGCTTGAGCAGGGCCTGCTTGAGCCGGCCGCGCTCGGACGGGTGCACCGCGATGGTGTCGTCGTCGATCTTGTTGCCGAGCATTCCGGCGAGCTTCTTGCTCTTGGCCACCTCGACCAGCACCATCCGGTCGAGGGCGCGCAGGACGAGGCCGTGTCCCGGGTCGTTGGCGAGCTGGAGCCGGCCGTACCGGTCCATGGTCTCGGCCACGTCCACCAGCAGGGCGTGCGGCACCGGGTAGCGGGAGTACGTGATCAGGGCGTCCACCACGCCCTCGGCGTCGTGGCCGGCGGCGCGGGCGTTCCAGAGCCCGAGCGGGGTCAGCCGGTAGGTGTGCACGTGCTCGGGGGAGCGCTCCAGCTCCGCGAACGGCGCGATGGCCATTCGGCAGGACTGGGCGTCGGGGTGGTCGATCTCCAGCAGCAGTGTCTTGTCGGACTGCACGATCAGTGGTCCACCGCTCACGCGGAACCCCCTCCTCGGTACGGCTGATCGGCCCGCTCCGGCAGGTGGCTGACCTGCGGACGGGCGACCATCCAGTGTTGCACGTGCGGCCGGGTGACAAGAAAACCGTCGGCGAGCTGCAACCCGGCGGGTACCTCGGTGCGTCTTGCACTGGGGAGACGAGTTGTCGAGGGCCGCCACTGGCCCACGTCGACCGTCACGCCGGTCGGCGTCGGCGCGCGTCCGCGCCGCGACGAGTGGGGCCAGCTAGCGGGGGCCGGGTCCCGTCGTCGCGGACGGCCAGCGGGGGCGAGCGCGTGTCCGAGCCGCACCGGCGACCCCGTCCACCGTTTCCCCGTCGCCTGCTCCGGGGTATGAACCCGCCGGATCGTCACGTGATGGTGCTGGTCGGTTGCGCTCCGGGGTGTCACCCTGGACGGCAGAGCCGGACCGTACGGGGGAGGGCGCATGACCGTTGACCAGGAAATGATCCTCGACCGCGAGCAGGCGCAGTCCGCAGAACCCGTCTCCACCGCCACGGTGATCGCGTACTCGGTCCTCGGGGTGGCCCTGTTCGGCTGGTTCCTGTTCGGCTGGCTCGTCCTCCAGCAGGGCTTCGTGGACTCGGTCGGCGAGGCGCTCGGCACCGGATTCGCGTTGCTGCTGGTCGTGGCGATCGTCGGATCGGTCCGGCGCAGCCTGCGCTGACCGGTCACCGCCCGAGCACCGAGGCCGTGCCGGGTCACCTCTCCAGCACGGCGGCGGTGATCCGGTGCAGCGCGAACGTGTGCAGCATCTCGGTGCGCTCGTCCTCGGCGCGCAGGTAGCCGGCACCCAGCGAGACGGGTCGGACCAGTCGGGACGCCGTCGCCCCGTGCGCGTCGACGTAGCCCACCCAGACCAGCGCCTTGTCGCGTACCGCCTGTTGCAGCACGGCCAGGGCCTCGCTGTGGCCGGTCGCCGGGGTGGGGCCGTCCGGCGTACCGCCGCGTACCGCCGCCGGTGCCCGCCGTGCCGCCCGTGCCGCCGCGTCACCCCGGCGGATCTGCTCCACCACACCGAGCAGGCGCGGCAGGGGCAGACGCGGGGTGGCCAACGGGTCGAGGGCGCGGGTGGCGACCGAGACCCGGGCGGGTGCCCGCCGGGCCTTCGGCCGGGAGAGCACCGCCGAGCCGGTGGCGTCCTCGGCCACCGGGGCGAACCCCGCCTCCCGCAGGACGGCCAGCATCCGCCCGGCCTGGTAGGGGGTCACCAGCACGGTGGGCGCGAGTCGACGCAGCGCCAGCGCCTCCACCCGGCGGTCCGCCAGCACCTCGGCGAGCAGCGCCTCGTCGTCGCTGCGCAGGTACGCCCCGGCGGAACCGACCCGCAGCCCGCCGTGTTTGCGAGCCACGTCGTCGACCAGGTACGTCAGGCCCTGCGGCACCGGGGTGCGGGACCGGCGCCGGAACAGGTCGTGCAGGTCGTCGGCGGAGTAGCCGGCGTCGAGTGCCCGACGGACGCTGGCGGTGGTGATCCGGTGCACGCTCGCCCCACCGGCGGACTCCGGCTCGGCGACCACCTCCAGTTCGGCGGCGAGCGCCGGCTCGGGCGGGCCCGGCACCACCACCGTCAGGTCGGCCTGCACCAGGAAGTGGTCCACCGGGGCGGGCAGCAGCGCGTCCAGTGCCCGCACGGCGGTGCCCGTACCCTCGTCGGCGTCGGCCCGGAGCCCGAGCGGGTCGTCCGCGTCGCGATCCTCGCTCGCGGTCGCCTCGGCCAGCAGCAGCCGCCCGTACGAGGTGAGCGCCCCCAGCCCCGTCACGCCCAGCGAGGCCGCCTCGGTCAGCACCTCCCGGTGCGCCGCCTCACGCCCCCGGCTGCGACGCGGTGCGCGCCAGTCGAGCAGCGTCAACACCTCGTCGGCGGTGGGCGCGCTGCCCGGTTCCAGGTCGGCGAGTACGCCGAGGACAGCCCGGCGGGCGGCGGGCGCCCCGGCGCGTTCCGCCTCGGCGGAGAGCACCGTGATCGGGCGGTCCCGGTCGTCCCGTTGCCCGACGAGCCCGACCTGCCGGGTCATGGTCAGCCAGGCACGGGCCACCTGCTCCCAGCGCTGGGCCAGCGAACCGGCCCGCCACATCTCGTATCCGGCCGTGGGCATCACCTGCTGGTCGGCCCCGTACCGGCCGGCTGCGCCGGGCAGCTCCACCTCACCGGTCAGCCCGGCCGCGTACGCCACCTCCAGCAGCAGCGCCGCCGTCGGCTCGTCCAGGCCCGCGGTACGCGCCAACCGGCGCAGGTCGCGCACGCCCAGGCCGCCCGAGCGCAGCACCGGCGCGGGTTCGGCGGCCAACTGTTCCAGCAGCGCCTCGGTGTGGCGTACCACCTCCATGGTCTGCCCGGCCCCGGCGGAGTCGGCGGCCTTCGGCTCGCGTGGGGTGCTGGCGACCGCCGGAGGGCTGGTGCGCAGTGGACCGAGCGGCCCGGTGTCGCGGCGCAGCAGCAGCCCGACCTCCCGGGGCAGTTCCACCATGCCGGCGGTGCCGCCCTTGCCGCCGGCGACCCGCACCAGCAGCCGGTGATCGACCAGCCAGCGGACCGGCGAACCGGTCGCCGC
>NZ_SISL01000228.1:0-9466 GCF_004307965.1 Verrucosispora sp. SN26_14.1
CGGACGCCGGACGCCGGACGCCGGACGCCGGACGCCCGCCCGACGCCCGACGCCCGACGCCCGACGTGGGCCGTGAGGTCAGTGGGGCAGGTGGGTGGTGCGGACGGCGGTGACGAAGGCGGACCAGGCGGTGGGCGTGACGGTGAGGGTCGGGCCGGTCGGGTCCTTGCTGTCGCGGATGCCGACGACGTCGGACAGGTTGTCGGCGACCTCGACGCAGTCGCCGCCGTTGGTGCCGCTGCGGGTGCTGGTGCGCCACGTCGCGCCGGTCAGGTCACTCATAGCACTCTCCCCGGATGGCATCGATGAGCTCCATCGATTCTCTCTCCCCGAGCGCGATGGATTCCAGCCCACGCCAGACCCGTACGTAGGCGGCGATCTCGTGCGGCTGGTCGAGATAGAGCGCGCCGGTGAGCCCTTCGACATAGACGGTGGGCGGTTCGGACGGGCTTCCGAGCAGGGAATCCGGGAAGTCGAGCAGCACGAAAGTGCCCGCCTCGGCGGCGAGTGGCGGGCCGGCGGCGAGCGGCAGAACGCGGATCGAAATGTTGTGACGTTGGCCGACGGCAAGCAGGTGGCGGAGTTGACCGGCCATCACCGGCCGGTCGGGCACCGGGCGGCGCAGCACCGCCTCGCTCAACATCACGGTCAGTTCCGGAGCGGGTGGAAGGCGCCGGGTCAGGAGTCCCTGCCGCTGGATCCGGAAGTTGACCGCCTTCTTTCGTTCCTCCTCGCCCAATTCGGGCCGGTTGAGAAGAAAGAGCGCGGTGGCGTACTCGGGAGTCTGTAGTAGTCCCGGCACCAGTTCGGCGTTGTAGTGGCGCACGCTACTGGCCACGTTCTCCAGCCCGATGTAGAGCGAGAACCAGGCGGGGATGGACTGGCCGTACGCGTGCCACCATCCCTCGGCCTTGCTGACCTCGGCGAGCCCGACCAGCACGCTCGCCTGGTCGGGTGTGGCCTGGTAAAGCTCGCAGAGCACGCGCACGTCCGGGCCCCTGGCCGGGGAGAGGCCGCGCTCGATCCGCCAGATCTTCTGCCGCGAGCAGTCGAGCCGGTCGGCTGCCGCCTCGATGCTGACCCTGGCATCGACCCGCAGTTGGGTGAGCAGCCTGCCGAGCTGCCGTCGCGGGACGGTCGAACCGTTCGTTGCATGCACCGTGCAACACTCCTCAGTTCCAGAATGCAACCAGATTCCGCCGTCGAGGAAACGTATTGCGAACTCGTTTCCGCCGGATGCGGAAATGGCGATGGTTGATGGAGTGATGCTATTTGTCGACGCGCAACGCGGGCAAGCGGTAGCGCTCGGTGATTGTGCTCGGGTGTTAGGAGGGGACCCCTGCTACGCACGAGGCGTTAATAAGGTGCCCTTCCTTACATCCCTAAAGCCCGCGCAACCTCGCCCCGCAACTCTCCGACGGCGCTCTCCGCGCGAGCACGGGCCGCCGCGACGTCACCGTCGGCGACCTGCTCGACCACCTCCAGGTACGCCTTGAGCTTCGGCTCGGTGCCGGAGGGCCGGATCACCACCCGGGCCGCTCCGGTACGCAGGATGATCACGTCCGCCTCGGGCAGCAGGTCCTGTGCTTCGGTGACCGGTTGGCCGAGCAGCGTGTCCGGGGTGGCCGCCCGGATCTGGGCCATCGCGTCGGCGATCAGCCGCAGGTCGTCGACGCGGACCGAGAGTTGATCGGTGTGGTGGACGCCGAACTCGGCGGCCAACTCGTCCAGCCGGTCGGTGAGCGTACGGCCCCGGCTCTTGAGGTCGGCGGCCAACTCGGCCACGGTCAGCGCGGCGGTGATGCCGTCCTTGTCGCGTACGTGGTCGGGGGCGACGCAGTAGCCGAGTGCCTCCTCGTAGCCGAACACCAGCGGCGCGGACCCGTCCCCGGCCCGCACGATCCACTTGAACCCGGTCAGCGTCTCGCCGTACGGCAGGTTCCGGGCGGTGCACATCGCCCGCAGCAGCGACGACGAGACGATGGTGGTGGCGTAGAGGCCGGTCACGCCCCGCCGCATCAGGTGGTCGGCGAGGAGCACCCCCACCTCGTCCCCGCGCAGCATCCGCCAGCCTGCACCGCCCGCTGGGCCGCTCGGCCCACCTGCAACCGGAGCAGAGGGTGCGCTGGCCGGGGTCCGGACCGCTACGGCGCAGCGGTCGGCGTCGGGGTCGTTGGCGATGGCGAGATCCGCGCCGGTGGTGTCGGCGAGCGCGACGAGCAGGTCCACCGCGCCCGGTTCCTCCGGGTTGGGGAAGCTGACCGTCGGGAAGTCGGCGTCCGGTTCGGCCTGCTCCGGGACTACGCCGGGCACCGGGAAACCGGCGGCGGCGAAGGCGGCGGTGAGGACCGCCGCGCCGACGCCGTGCAGCGGCGTGTACGCCACCGTCAGGTCGCGGGATCCGCCGGGCGACACCACCTGCACCGCCCGTGCCACGTAAGCGGCCACCAGGTCGTCACCGAGCACCTCGCCCCCGGGACCGAGTGGCACCCGGCTCAGCGGGCCGACCGACCGGATGGCGGCCTCGATGCCGGTGTCGGCCGGCGGCACGACCTGCGCTCCGGCACCGGAGTCGCCGCCCAGTTCGGCACCGAGATAGACCTTGTAGCCGTTGTCCTGCGGCGGGTTGTGGCTCGCCGTCACCATCACCCCGGCGACCGCACCCAGTTGCCGCACCGCGTACGCGAGCACCGGAGTGGGCAGCGGGCGGGGGAGCAGCAGGGCCGGGCGACCCGCCCCGGTGGCCACCCGGGCGGTCTGCTCGGCGACCGCGCGGGAGCCGCGCCGGGCGTCGTACCCGATGACCACCGGGCCGGTGCCGCCCTCGGCGGCGAGCCAGGCGACCAGCCCGGCGGCGGCCTGGGTGACCACGGCGAGGTTCATGCCGTTGGGACCGGCGCGCAGCGGGCCGCGTAGCCCGGCGGTGCCGAAGGTCAGCGGCCCGGCGAAGCGGTCCGCCAGTTCGGCGGCGCTGTCCGGCAGGCGGTCGAGCACCGCCCGCAGTTCCGCCTGGTCGGCCGGGTCGGGGTCGTCGGCGAGCCAGCGCTGGGCTTGCTCGCGGATGGTGTCGATGTCAGTGGTCTCCGCCGCCATTGCCTCTTGATAGCACGGCGGCGGATCACCGTGGACGTCTCCCCGGTCAGCCGGCGGAGGTGAGCTGGAACGACTTGAGCATCTCGTCGTAGATCGGCTTGCTCTCGTCGAACCGGGCGTCGCTGACGGTCAGATAGAAGGAGTAGATCCGGCCCTCGTGGGCCACCCCGTGCCAGACGCCGTGCCGCATGGCCTCGCCGTCACCGCAGGTGTACTCGAACTCGGCCGACGGCTTGCCGGCCAGTTCCTTGTCCGCCATCGAGATCTGCGTGTACGGCTTGGCGCAGGAGTTGGACCGCGTCCTGAGGTTGTTCTCCGCGCTCTGCGCCCAGCGGGTCGAGCTGCCGGCCCACTTCTCGTTGAGGATGCGGACCCGGCGACCGCTGTCGTCCGGGTCGGTGTAGTCGATGTAGACGGCCCCGGCCGGGGCGGTCCGCTTCCAGCCCTTCGGCACCAGCATCTGCACGCCGCGCGCCGAGTGCTCCTGCATCTCGACCGGGTCCCCCTCGTCCGAGGAGTTGCCGGGTCCGGCGACCGGGTCGGTGACGGGCGGGTCGCCGCCGCCGGAGAGCGCCACCACGCTGATCAGCAGGACCAGCACCAGGCCACCGGCCGCCGCGAGCTGGACCTTGCGCGGCCAGCCCTTCACGGTCTCGACCGCGCGGGTCCCCGTGGCCTTGGCCTTGTCGAGGGGGCTGCTGCCGCCACCACCGGCGGGCGGTGCTGGTGCGCCGTACGGCTGGCGGGGCGCGGCGGGCCAGCGACCGCCGTAGTCGCCGCCGAGCTGCTGGGTGGCCTCCGGCCGGGCACCGAACCCGTACGCCCCGGCACCGATGTGCTGAGTCGCGTCCGCGCCGATGCGCTGGGTGGCGTTCGCGCCGATGTGCTGGGTGGCGTCGGCCCCGATCCGCTGGGTCGCCTCCGCACCACCGATCCGCTGGGTGGCTTCCGCACCACCGATGCGCTGGGTCGCCTCGGCCCCGCCGCCGTAGGTGCGGCCGGCGGACGAGGCGGCGTTCTGCTGACCCGGGCGGGCCAGCGCGTCGGCGCTGGTGTCCTCCATCGCGGCGGCACTGGCGGCGGTGGCCTTGCCGGGCCGCTCACCCCGGCTGAGGGCGGCCAGCCGGTCGGTCAGCGACTCACCGGGGGCGAGCATCGCCGGGCCGCCGATCTCGGCGGACGGCGTGGACTTCTTCGCCGGGGCGGCCGGCGCGGTGATCGGCGCGGACTGCTGCGGCATCCGCACCACGGAGTAGGGGTCGGTCATCGAGTTGACCGCGGACGCGGTGCTGCTCAGCGGGCCGGCGAGCAGTTCGCGCAGCATGGCGCGCGCGGTGTGCACGTCGAGTCGACGGGCCGGGTCCTTCTCCAACAGGCCCATCAGCACCCGGGTCAGCGGGCCGCTGCGCTGCGGCGGGGCCGGCGGGTCCTCGACCACCGCGTGCATGGTCTCGATCGGGTCGCCCCGGTCGAAGGGCGGTCGGCCCTCCACGGCGGTGTAGAGCGTCACGCCGAGGGAGAACAGGTCGCTGGGCGGGCCGAACTCCTGGCCCATGGCCCGCTCGGGCGAGATGAAGTGCGGCGAGCCCAGCACCATCCCCGGCGTGGTGAGCTGCACGTCGGTGGGCATCCGGGCGACACCGAAGTCGGTCAGCACGCAGCGACCGTCGGAGCAGATCAGCACGTTGGCCGGCTTGACGTCGCGGTGCAGCACCCCGATGGCGTGAGCCACCTCCAGGGCGCCGAGCAGCGCGATGCCGATCTTGGCGACCACCCGCTGGGCGATCGGCCCGTCCTCGATCACCATGTCGGCGAGGCTGCGGGCGTCCAGCAGCTCCATCACGATCCACGGGCGTCCGGCCTCGGTGACCACGTCGTACACCTGGACCACCGCCGGGTGGGCGATGGCGGCTGCCGCGCGGGCCTCGCGCAGGGTGCGTTCGTACATCGCGTCGCGGTCGCTGGGTGCCAGGCCGGGCGGTAGGACGACCTCCTTGACCGCCACGTCGCGCCGCAGAAGTGTGTCTGTGGCCCGCCAGACCGTGCCCATGCCACCGTTGCCCACCGTGGAACGCAACGAGTACCGGTCACCGATGACGGTGCCGGGTGTCGCGCGGCCGTTGGTAGGGATGCTGACTGGTCCGCCGCTCCACGTCGGGATCTGAGTCACAGAAAAGCCACCGGGGGAAGTCGAGGGGGCTGGGACACAACCTCTCTATCTTGCTGGTTCAGACGCCCGATGCGAAACCCGGCGCGGCGGACGTTTACCGACCGGAACGGTACGTGTGCAGGTCCTCACGTCGAGTGGTGGCGTCGAGCGGGCCAGTGTGCGCTATCCCTCACCCAGTGACCAGCACATTCGTCCTACCATCCGGTGATGAGCGAACGGCGGCGGTCAAGCGAGTCCGGCTTCCCGATCGAGGGCGTCTACACGGCGGAGCACCTGCCGGGTGATCTGGACTCCCGGCTGGGCGCTCCCGGCGAGTACCCGTACACCCGTGGGGTCTATCCCACCATGTACACCTCCCGCCCGTGGACCATGCGTCAGTACGCCGGCTTCGGCACCGCCACGGAGTCCAACGCGCGGTACCACCAGTTGTTGCGGGCCGGCACCATGGGTCTCTCCGTCGCCTTCGACCTGCCCACCCAGATGGGGTACGACTCCGACGACCCGATCGCCTCCGGCGAGGTCGGCAAGGTCGGGGTCGCCATCGACTCCATCGAGGACATGCGGCTGCTCTTCGACGGCATCCCGCTGGACAAGGTCTCCACCTCGATGACGATCAACGCGCCGGGCTCTGTACTGCTGCTGCTCTACCAGCTCGTCGCCGAGGAGAACGGGGTGCCGGGCGCCGCGCTCAACGGCACCATCCAGAACGACATCCTCAAGGAGTACATCGCGCGGGGCACCTACATCTTCCCGCCGAAGCCGTCGTTGCGGCTGGTCGCCGACACGTTCGGCTACTGCCGGACCGAGGTGCCGAAGTGGAACACCATCTCGATCTCGGGCTACCACATGGCCGAGGCCGGTGCCTCCCCGGTGCAGGAGATCGCCTTCACGCTGGCCAACGGCGTCGAGTACGTCCGCGCCGCGATCGCCGCCGGGCTGGCCGTGGACGACTTCGCGCCTCGGCTGTCGTTCTTCTTCGTCGCCCGCACCACGCTGCTGGAGGAGGTGGCGAAGTTCCGGGCGGCCCGGCGGATCTGGGCCCGCCTCATGCGCGACGAGTTCGGGGCGAAGAACCCGAAGTCGCTGATGCTCCGTTTCCACACCCAGACCGCGGGCGTGCAGCTGACCGCCCAGCAGCCCGAGGTCAATCTGGTCCGGGTCGCGGTGCAGGGGCTGGGTGCGGTGCTCGGCGGCACGCAGTCGCTGCACACCAACAGCTTCGACGAGGCGATCGCGCTGCCCACCGAGAAGGCGGCCCGGTTGGCGCTGCGGACCCAGCAGGTGCTCGCGTACGAGACGGACCTGACCGCCACGGTGGACCCGTTCGCCGGGTCGTACGTGGTGGAGGCGATGACCGCCGAGATCGAGGCGGCGGCGGACGCGCTGATGGGCCGCGTCTTCGAGTTCGGGTCGTCGGTGGAGGCCATCGAGGCGGGCTTCCAGAAGCGCGAGATCGAGCAGTCCGCGTACCAGATCGCGCAGGAGATCGACTCGGGCGAGCGGGTGGTGGTCGGGCTCAACCGGTTCACCATCGACGCCGAGGAGCCGTACGAGCCGCTGCGGGTCGACCCGGCCATCGAGGCGGCGCAGGGCGAGCGGCTGGCCAAGCTGCGCGCCGGGCGGGACGGCGCGGTCGTCGAGCGGGCCCTGGCCGAGTTGCGGGAGGCCGCTTCGGGCACCGGCAACGTGCTCTATCCGATGAAGGCCGCCCTGCGGGAGCGGGCCACCGTCGGCGAGGTGTGCGGGGCGCTGCGCGAGGTGTGGGGCGTCTACCGCCCGACCGACCGGTTCTGAGCCGTTCTCGGCACTCTTCCGGTCGCTTCTCGCCACTCTTCCGGTCGCTGTACGTGTCGACGCGGCCGTCTCCGGGTATCCCGTCCGAATGATCTCGTTGACGCACACCCTGTGCGGTCGAGGACTGTCCGGACGTGTGAACGTCCACCGGTGCCGATCGCCGTGGGTGGTCGGGTAATTGTCGTACCGTCAGTTCATCGCGCCGACTAATGCGACAATTCGGAACGACGGGCGACGAGTTTCGACAAGATTCTCCGCCCGCATCCCCGATTACGCGTTGTAGGAGGTGGGGGGCGGATGGCAGCGTACGAACGCGATCTACCTGCTGTCCCACCCGTCTACGGGCACTCCAACCAGGGCATACGTGACGCTGTGCGGTCCGACCATCACCGGAACGAGGTTGCGCAGAGTTACCTTCAGGGGTCTACGCTGTCTGCTGTCCCCGATGATCCATCCATTTCTAGTGATCGAGAATTCGACGTGACGAGTGCGTTGACCATGCCGACCGGCGAGCAATTGGCGTCGTCCTGGCCCGAGGCGCCACCGACCGGTGGCCAGCCCCTGCCGTCCGAGCTGGACCACCTGCTCGCCCTCCGGGTACCGGGCCTTATCGCCACGCGCCGTCACATTCACGCGCATCCGGAGCTGTCCGGTTCGGAGTTCGACACCGCCGCCCTGATCGCCCGGGAACTCACCCTGGCCGGGCTCAGCCCCCGGATGCTGCCGAAGGGCAACGGGGTCATCTGCGACGTGAACGGCCGCCCCGACGGGCCGGTGATCGCGCTGCGCGCCGACATCGACGCGCTGCCGCTGACCGACGTCAAGGACGTGCCGTACCGCTCCACCGTGGACGGGGTCTGCCACGCCTGCGGGCACGACGTGCACACCACGATCCTGCTCGGTGTCGGCATGCTGCTCGCCCAACTCGCCGACCTGGGCGAGCTGCCCGGCCGGGTCCGGTTGATCTTCCAGCCGGCCGAGGAGATCCTGCCCTGCGGATCGCTCGAAGTGATCGAGGCGGGCGGACTGGACGACGTGGTGCAGATCTTCGCGCTGCACTGCGACCCGAACCAGCCGGTCGGCAAGGTCGGCCTGCGGGTCGGGCCGATCACCGCCGCCGCCGACAACGTGACCGTCCGGCTCACCGGGCCGGGCGGGCACACCGCCCGCCCGCACCTGACCGTCGACCTGGTCGACGCGCTCGGCCGGCTGATCACCGAGGTGCCCGCGCTGATCAGCCGCCGGGTGCCGGCCAACAGCGGGCTGCTGCTGGTCTTCGGTCACGCCTCCGCCGGCACCCGCTACAACGTCATCCCCTCCGAGGCGTCCGCCTCCGGCACGCTGCGGGTGATGGACCGGGACGCCTGGGAACAGGCCCCGAAGATCGTCACCCAGGTGGTCCGGGACGTGATCGCCCCCACCGGGGCCACGGTCGACCTGGAGTACCTGCGGGGCCGCCCGCCGGTCTGCAACGACGCGGCGGCGATCAACGTGCTGACCTCGGCCACCGTCGCCGCGCTCGGCCCGGAGGGCGTCGCCGAGACCCCGCAGAGCATGGGCGGCGAGGACTTCTCCTGGTATCTGGAGTACGTCCCCGGCGCGCTGGCCCGGCTCGGGGTCGGCCGCTCCGGGCCGAACGTGGACCTGCACCGGGCGTCGTTCGACGTGGACGAACGGTGCATCCCGGCGGGCGTACGACTCATGGTGCAGACCGCGCTCCAGGCACTGGCGGCGGTTCGCTGACCGACGACGACCCGAGGTTCACCCCGGGCGGTGGCGGCGTGCCGATCGGCGCGACCAGCACCGGCTCGGGGCGGACCCGGCGGCGTCGGCGGTGGCTCCACCACCAGAGCGCGCCCAGCGGTACGCCGAGGACCAGCAGCCAGGGCAGCACCGCGCCGAGCACGGTGAGCAGGACGGTCATCGAGGCGAGAAAGACCGCCCAGCCCCCGCTCAGCCCGGCCAGGAAGCCGATCTCCCGCTCCTCGTCGGCGGTGCTGGCGTCCGGCCCCACCAGGGTCACGGTGATGGTGGAGAGCGCGGTCAGATCGGCGAGCCGCCGCTTCTTCGCCTCCAGCGAGGCGAGGTCGGCCTCCCGCCGGGCCAGCTCGTTCTCCAGGCTGACCAGGTCGGCGATCGAGTCGGCCCGGTCGAGCAGCCGGCGACCGCTCTCCACCCGGGCCCGCTGGGTGGCGATGCGCGCATCGAGGTCGACGGTCTCCTCGGTGACGTCCTCGGTGTCGATCTGCCGGCGTTCCTGCCGACCGAGACCGGCCAACTCCTCGACCACCGGATAGAACCGGTCCGCCGGCACCCGCAGGGTCAGTTCCGCGACCGCGTCCGCGTCCGAGCTGCGGCGCTGGTCGCCGCCGACGAAGCCACCCACCCGGGTGGCCGCACCGGTCGCCG
>NZ_SISL01000229.1:0-9420 GCF_004307965.1 Verrucosispora sp. SN26_14.1
TATACAGGTGCCGCCGCGCAGGCCCGCGCCGTCGGGGCGACGGCCGTGGCCCACGCCGTGGACGTGACCCGGGAGACGCAGGTCGCCTCGGTGCTCGACGCGGTCGCCGCCGACCTCGGCGGCATCGACGCGGTGCTGCACGTCGCCGGGATCATGCGCGGGCAGGGCACCGACGTCACCGACCTGCCGCTGGAGCTGTGGCAGCGGGTGATCGAGGTCAACCTGACCGGACCGTTCCTGGTCGCCAAGCACGCCGTACGGCACCTGACCGACGGTCACGGGGTGCTCGTCCTGGTCGGCTCCAAGGCCGGCGTGCTGACCGGATCCGGGTCGGTACCCTACGGCGCGAGCAAGGGAGGACTGCACGGCCTGGCACTGACGCTGGCCCGGCACCTCGGTCCACGCGGGATCCGGGTGCACACCCTCTGTCCCGGTGACATCGACACACCGCTGATGCGGCGGTCGCTGGACGAGGCACGGACCAACGGCACCGACGGTGCCCAGGTCGCCCGGATCGAGGCGGCGCTGGGTCGTCCCGAGGACGTGGCGTCGGTGCTGACGCTGTTGGCGGCACCGGCCAGCGCCGGCATCGCCGGCACCGTCTACACCGGCTGAGCAGCCCGACCGACGGCGAGGGTGACGACGTGGAGGCGGCAGCGTGATCGGGATCATCGGCCCGGAGGACTCGATCCGGCTCGTGCAGGAGGTGGCGGCCGGGGAGGGCCGTGCGGAGGAGGTGACCACCCGCGCGTACACCGACCCGGAGCAGGCCCCTGACCTCGCCCGTGAGCTGGACGACCTGTGCCAGGTGCTGCTGTTCACCGGGCGCATCCCGTACGCCTTCGCCGCGGCGGCCGGTGGGCTGCGTGCCGAGATCGACTACATCCGGCACGCAGGGATCGACCTGTACCGCACCCTGTCCCGGATGCTGTTGGCCGGCGGCGGGCAGTTGCCCCGGGTCAGTGTGGACACCATCGAGGCGGAGACCGTCCGGGAGACGTACCACGACATCGAACTGAGCCCGCCCACCGACATCCTGCCGATCGCCGACTCGTCCGGCCTGCTCTTCTCCGGTCTGGCCGAGATCACCGCCTACCACCGCGAGCGGTACGAGTCCGGCGCCGTCGAGGCGTGCCTGACCTGCCTCGGCGCGGTGCACCGGGAACTGCGCGAGCGCGGGGTGCCGGTCTGGCGTGTCGAGCACACCCGTGCCTCGGTCCGCGACGCGCTGCGCCGAGCCTGGCTCGCCGCCGAGGTACGCCAGTCCCGGGCCACCCAGATCGCGGTGATGATGATCGAGGTGGCCGAGTCGGCGAACCGTCCGCAGGACCCCTACCAGGCGGAACGGCAGCGCCTGCGGCTGCGCGAGGCACTGCTGGAACACGCCGAGCGGATGCGCGGGCGACTCAACACCATCGACGACCGGACGCTGGTCATCACCACCAGCCGGGGCACCGTGGAGAGCGCCATCGCCCGGCACCGGGCCGGGCACGCCTCGCTGCTCAGCCTGCGCGGAGTCGACGGCGACCACACCGTCGGCTTCGGCGCCGGCACCACCATCGCCGCCGCCGAGGCCAACGCCCGACAGGCTCTCGCCCTGGGCCGGGGCGGCGAGACGCACGTGGTCTTCCCGGACGGGGAGATCTACTCCACCCGGGAGAGCGCGGTCAAGCAGCGGCTGCGCGAGACCACCCCCGGGGTGCTGCGGGTATCCGAGCAACTGCGCCTCGGGCCGCTGTCCACCCGGCGTCTGCTGGAGGCGCTGCACCAGATGGACCCCCACCAGGTGACCGCGCGGGGTCTGGCCGACGCGTACGGGGTGGAGACCCGCTCGGCCCGCCGGCTGCTCAAGGCGCTGCGCGCGGCCGGGTTCGCCGAGGAGGTCGGCGTGCACGTCAGCACCGGCGCGGGTCGGCCGCAGAGTGTCTACCGGGTGGCCCTGCAACGCCTCGTCGGGGCGATCGGGGCGGACACGTGATCTTCGAACCGACCTTCCTGGTCACCGCCACCTTCGCCGCCGACGCGGTCCACCGACGCGAGCCGCACCGCACGGCCCACCTGGCCCACGTACGCGGACTGCTCGCCGACGGCACCGCCCTGCTCGCCGGGGCCCGCGCCGATCTGAGCGCCTCCGTCCTCGTGCTGCGGGCACCCGACGCGGCGGCCGCCCGCGCCCTCGTCGCACACGATCCGTACTGGCGACACCGGGTGTGGACGGCTCTCGACGTCGTCGACTACCTGGCCGCCACTCCGCAGTCCCTCGGGAGGTCATGATGTCGTACCGCCAGATTTCCGGCGTCCGGGTGCACGGCACCGAGCACGCGCCGTTCGCGGCCACCCTGCTGGTCGAGACGCTGGGGGAGGGGCCGGAGCCGGTCCGGTTCGTCCCCGACCCGACGCTGCCCGAGGGCGGCTTCCGGGTCGAGGTGCCGGCCACCGGGGAGATCCGCGTCGTCGGCGATCCCTTCGCCGGCCTGGTCTACGCCGTCCGGGACCTGCTGGCCCGGGCCACCCCGGCCGGCCTGCCGGTCGGGTCACACCAGAGCGCACCCGGGCTGCCGCTGCGGACACTGTGGACCTGGGACCACTCCACCAACTGGGACCTGCGCCAGCTCGGCCAGCAGGAGATCGGCGCGCTGAACCCGTATGCCAAGGGCGCCGACGCCTTCGGGGCCGACTACCGGCGACTGGTGGACTTCTGCAGCGCCGAACGCATCGGCGGGATCGTGGTCTACGGGCTGCTGCGGGACGCCCACGGTGGCGTCGAGGCGGCCCGGGACCTGTGCGAGTACGCCAACGCCCGGGGCGTACGCATCATCGCCGGGGTGGGCATCAACGCCTACGGCGGCATCTACTTCGACGGACGGCACCGCTACAACCTCGCGACCTGGCTGCGGCAGCGCCCCGATCTGGCGGCCGAACTGCCGAAGAAGGTCGGCTTCGACATCGACGAGTTCGGCGACCTGCACTTCCCGGCCAGCGAGTACATGATGGCCGCCTGCCCGTCGCAGCCGGAGAACCTGGCGTGGCACCGGGACGCCATCGACTGGCTGCTGGACACCCTGCCGGTCGGCGGGATCAACTTCGAGACCGGCGACTACGGTAGCTGCGCCTGCGCGCGGTGTGTCGACCGCACCGGTGGCGAGCGCACCTCCTGGTCGTACGAGGCGATGCGGTCGGTGTACCCGACCCTGCTGGACACCGCCCGCCGACCCGGCCCGGCCGGGGTGCCGCTGCGCCACCTGGTCGAGGTCTACTGGGACAACATCTTCGACCTCGACGCGCAGGGGCCGCTGGCCGACCTGCCCGACGACGTGGCGTACCAGTACTGCGTCAACCGGGGCTTCTGGTACGACAACCGGGACCGGTTGACCGCCGAGCACGTGGCGGCACTGCCGCACCGCACCAACGTGCTGCGCACGCACGCGGGGTCGCAGTGGAACCGGCAGCGGCACTCGTGGGTGCCGGAGATGTACACGGACATGGCCACCCGGACCGCCGCCGCCGGCATGCGCGGGTTGACCATCTTCGCCGAGGCGTCCGCGTACCACCCGACCAACGAGATCAGCTACCTGGCGTACGCCAGGTTCTCCTGGAATCCGGGGCTGACCTGGGCCGACTTCTGGCGTGACGAGGTCGCACCCCGGTTCGGCGGGTCGAGCGAGGCGGAGGCGTTCCGCGACGGCGCGGCGCTGCTCGACGACCCGGCAGCCGGGGCGGAGGCGTTGCGCAAGGTGGGTGGCGACGCCCTGTCGATGGTCGCCGCCACCAGCGGAGAGGTGCAGCGTCGCTGGTTGTGGCTGGCCGAGCGGACCGTCCGGCACGCCCACTCGGTCGGCTGAGCCGGACGGCGCGTGGCGGCTTGACAGGCAAGTAGGCACTTGCCTATAACTGTGTCGGTGGACGCGGAACCGGATCTGTTCAAGGCCCTCGGTGACGCGACGCGGCGCATCATCCTGGACGAGCTGGTCGACCGGGACGGCCAGACCCTGTTCGAGATCTGCGGCCGGTTGGCAATGAAGCACGGCCTGACCTCGTCGCGTCAGGCCATCTCGCAGCACCTGGCGGTGCTCGAACAGGCCGGGTTGGTGCACGTCCGGCGACAGGGCCGGTACAAGTTCCACCACATCGACACCGGCCCGCTGCGCGCGATCGCCGAGCGGTGGCCCACCGACTGAGAGGAAGCAACCGTGCTTCGCATCAACATCACCAGCGTGGTGGTCGACGACCAGGCGAAGGCGCTCGCCTTCTACACCGAGAAGCTGGGCTTCGTGAAGAAGACCGACGTGCCGGCCGGTGAGGCGCGCTGGCTCACCGTGGTGTCCGCGGCCGACCCGGACGGCGTGGAACTGCTGCTGGAGCCGGAGGGCCACCCGGCGGCCCGACCCTTCAAGGAGGCGCTGGTCGCCGACGGTATCCCGTACACCCAGTTCGCCGTCGAGGACGTCCACGCCGAGGTCGAACGCCTCAAGGGGCTGGGTGTGCGGTTCGTCCAGGACGCGACCGACCTGGGCCCGGTGGTCACCGCCGTGCTCGACGACACCTGCGGCAACCTGATCCAGATCGCCGCGATGAAGTAGCGGGTACGCGGCGGCTCCGGCCCGGGACAGGTCCCGAGCCGGAGCCGATGCCGCAGTGGGCGGTGTTACCGGATCAGCCGAAGTTCACGTCGCTGCACCACATGTACGCCTGGTCGAGGTGGGAAGCCTGCCAGATGACGAACACGATGTGGTGTCCGGTGTATCCGGACGTCGAGACGTTGAAGGTGATGTTCTGAGCCGGGGCGTAGCGCCCGGTCTGCGTGATGAAGTCCAGGTTCCCCCAGCCGAGGGTCTGGGTGGCGGGGTTGAACCCGTTCTTGCTGACGTACACCCGGAAGTAGTCGGCGCCGTGGCTCGCCTGGTCGTGCAGCTGGACCGTGAAGTTGTTGCTGATGTTGGTCCGCTTCCACGCCCCGGGCTGGTTCAGGCTGTTGTTCCGGGACAGGCCGTTGCTGCACAGCTGCCCGTCGGGAGTGCGGGCCTGGAAGTTGCCGCCCAGCCCGTCCCGCAGCGCGCTCATCCAGTTCCACATGGTGTCCGGGTTGGACTGGAACGCCTGCCAGCACATGGGGTCCTGCTGCTGCATGGCCGGGTTCGTGTGGTTGCTGCCCCAGGTCTGCCAGCACTGGTACGCCCGCGACGCCGGGTTGATGATGGTGCCGTGGGCCTGTGCGGTCCCGACCCAGGGGATCATCCCGGCCACCAGGGCGAGCAGCAGTACGAGCGCCCGAAGGGGCTGGCGGGCAGCGGGCCGGACTCGCGGGCCGGATTGGTCGGGCTTGTGTGAACGCACGTTACGTCCTCCGTTCAGCGATCGGATCGATGTGGGAGCGCTTCCAAGGCCCAGCATTACACCGATGTTTCCGATTATCAACGATGGTCGATGAAAGATCGATGTGGGCGGACTGGATGCGGTTGGTCCGAGTCGCCCGCAATCGCAGCTCAGCGGGGCTTTCAGGATGGATGGACCAGGCTCGCCGATCGCCCGAGATTAGATTTCCGGAAGTCGATTCCTGTCCGGTTCGCACTGCTGTGGTCGGGGTGGGTCGCCGCCGTCACCCGGCGTACGCGGCGAGCAGCGACAGCCGCTCGGCGGCGGCACTGCCCGGTGCGGCGGTGTAGGCGATCAGGATCGGCCCGGTGCGTCCCGGCGGCGTGTACGCGTCCCAGTCCAGACGCAACTCCCCGACCTGGGGATGGGCGAAGACCTTGCTGCCGTGGACCGACTCGCGTACGTCGTGACGGGCCCAGAGCCTGCCGAACTCCTCGCTGCGGATGGTCAACGTGCCGACGATCTCCTGCGCGCGCGGGTGCTCCGGATCGACGGCCACCGCCGCGCGCAGGAAGCCCAGATAGTCCAGCACCGTCTCCCGCCACCCGGCGCACCGGTCGCGCGCCTCGGCATGGGTGAACATGTCGATCAGCACGTTGCCCGGGCCGATGCCCGGGTAGAGCGCCGTGGCCATCCTGTTCCAGGCGAGCAGGTCCAGATGACGGCTGACCACCACGGCCGGGGTGTGCAGGCTGTGCAGCAGCCGGTGGATGCTCTCCGGGACGGTCTCCCGGGAACGGCGCCGGGGAGTCGGCGGCCGCTGCGCCCGGCGGGCCAGCGCGTGCAGGTGACGGGTCTCCTCGGCGTTGAGGGCGAGCGCGCGGGCGATGCCGGTCAGCACGTCGTCGGAGGGGCGCACGTCGCGTCCCTGCTCCAGACGTTGGTAGTAGTCGGTACTCACGCCCGCGAGCAGGGCCAACTCCTCGCGGCGCAGGCCGGCGACCCGGCGGCGCGGCCCGGGAGTCAGACCGAGATCCTCCGGCCGCAGCCGGGAGCGGCGGTTGCGCAGGAAGTCCGCCAACTCGCGGGCGTAGGCCGTGGTCACCCCCCGAGTCTGCCGGTCCGGTCCGGCCGCAGGGTAGGTCCGGTGGTCCCAGGTTGGCGAGGTCTCTCCGGCCGACCGCGCCACCTCCTAGCGTCGACGACCATGCCGAACTGGACCGAAGAACAGATTCCCGACCAGCAGGGACGCCGGGCGGTGGTGACCGGGGCGAACTCGGGCGTGGGGCGGGTCACGGCCCTGGAACTGGCCCGCCACGGCGCCTCGGTGCTGCTCGCCGTGCGCGACGTCGCGGCCGGTGAACAGACCGCCCTCGACATCCGACGCCGGGTGCCGGGGGCCGACGTCGAGGTGCGGAGACTGGACCTGGCCTCGCTCGACTCCGTCCGCGCCTTCGCCGCCGCCCTGCCCGGACCGCTCGACCTGCTCGTCAACAACGCCGGGGTGGCGCTGACCGGCGCCCGTCCGGCCCCGACGGCGGACGGATTCGACATGCAGATGGGGACCAACGCACTCGGCCCGTACGCGCTGACCGGCCTCCTGCTCGACCGGTTGACCGCCGGACGGCAGCCTCGGGTGGTCACCGTCTCGTCGATCGTGCACCGGCGGCGCGGCCTGGACCTCGCCGACCTGAACTCCGAGAAGTCCTACCACGGCCCGACGGCGTACTCGAGGTCCAAGCTGGTCGCGACCATCCTCGGCCTGGAGTTGGACCGTCGGCTGCGTGCCTCCGGGTCACCGGTGATCAGCGTGCTCGCCCATCCCGGGATGACCCGGACCAACCTCACCCCCCGCGCGTTGGCCAACCGCTCCGTGCTCCTGCGTGCCGTGGGTCGACTCAGCCCGCTGCTGATCAGCCGAGTCGAGGCGGGTGCCAGACCCCAGCTCCACGCGGCCACCGCGACGGGCGTACGCGGTGGGCAGTTCTTCGGGCCGCGCGGTTTCCAGGAGATCCGTGGGCCGGTCACCGAGGTGCGGGCGAGCGCGACGGCACAGGACCCGGAGAACGGCCGGCGTATGTGGGCGGAGGCCGCCCGGCTGACCGGCGTCCGATATCTGTGAGCCGCTGGCGGACAGAGCGCGGTCGCACTTTCGTCGTACCGCGCCGCGTCGCGGATCCGACGAAGCACTGACGATTCGGCGGTCGATTCCCGAGACGCTGGACCTCCCCATCACGACGGAGGAACTGTCATGCGAAAAGTCGGCCTCGTCATCGCCGCCGTCATCGTGGTCCTGTGCGGTGGCATCGGGTGGACCGTCTACCAGGCGATCGCGCTGGGCAAGGAGGTGCTCGGTGCCGGCGTCACGCGGGAGCAGTTCGACGCGCAGCAGGTGGGGGCGGCGGAAGCGGACGTCCGCACCGCCCTGCCCGAGCCGCTGAGCGGGATGCGCGACAAGGACCTCTACCCCGACGACCCGGGGCGGCAGGGCATCCCGGCCGGCGCCTCGTGCATTTATCACACCGTGGCGCCGTTGGGCGAACCGGGCCCGGAGTTGTGGCGATTCTGCTTCGTCGACGGGACCCTGGCCGAGAAACGGGGCATCACCATTCCCGAATGAGCGGGACACGGAGAGAAAGCCGCCGCCCGGGTGTTCGCCGCCCGGGCGGCTTCTCGTGACGGACGCGGGTCAACGAAAGTGCGAGGCGTGGTTCCGTCGTCCGCCAGACGCCGACCCGGACCGGCTGTCGCGACACTGTGGAGCATGACAGCGATCGTGCACGCGGAGGTACGGGACACCCTCGACAGCGCGGGCTGGGCGGCGTCGGCCAGGATCTACCGGAGGCGGACCGGTGCCGGGCTGCTGGAGGCGTACGAGGCGGTCGACCGGATCGGCCACGACGAGACCCGAGGGCGAGGACCGACCCGATGACCGTGGGCAGTCGCACGTTGCTGTGGGTGACCCGGTGGCGGGAGCGGGCCGGTCTGAACGGGGTGTGGCGGTGGGTCTACGAGATCGCCCTGGTGCTGCTGGTGACCGTGGCGGCGACGATCGCGGCGGCCGTCACCGACTGGTACCCGTCGATGCCGTGGCTGGTCGCGGTGACCACGCCGATCCTGATGGTGCTGCGGTTGACCAGTCCGCTGCCGGCCTACGTCGCCGCGGCTCTGGTCGGTCTGGGCACCGGCGGGCCGAGCGGCCTGCTGCTGGTGGTGCTGAGCGCCTCGCTCGGCTACCGCCTCGCCCGGTGGTGGCAGGTCGCGGCCGGGCTGGTGCTGGCCTGGGTCTGCTTCGTGGGGTCCATCGTATGGACGGACCCGCTGGGCGTGGACCTGGTGGTGATGTACTCGGCGTTGTTCGTGCTGATGGCGGCCTTGCCGGCCGGTGTCGCGCGGCTGGTCCGTCGCCGGCGGGTGCTGCTGGCCGCCCTGCACCACCGCAACGTGCAGTTGCACCGCGAGCAGAGTGAGGTGGCCCGGCGGGCGCAGACGCGGGAGCGGGCCCGCATCGCGCGGGACCTGCACGACTCGCTGGGACACAAGCTCACGCTGATCTCGCTCTACGCAGGGATGCTGCGCACCGCCGACGACGACGGGCGATCCGAGGCCGCCGATCTGGTCCGCCAGACGTCCTCGGCGGCGATGACCGAGTTGCGGCAGATCCTCGGCATCCTGGGGCAGGACGACAGCCAGTCCACGGTGCGCCCACTGACCGGCCTGGACGATCTCGCCACGCAGGCACGTGCCTCCGGTGCCGAGGTGGAGATCGTCCGGGAGGGGGAGTCCCGACCGCTGGCGGCACTGACCGAGCACGCCGCGTACCGGGTGATCCAGGAGGGCCTGACCAACGCGCTGCGCCACGCCCAGGGCGGCGCGATCGTGCTGTCGCTGCGGTACGAGCCGGACGCGCTGGTAGCCGGGGTGACCAACACCGTGGGGCGGCGGGTCGTGCGGGCCACCTCCGGCCAGGGACTGCTCGGGCTGACCGAACGGGTCCGGGTCGCCGGCGGCATGCTCTATCACGGGTCGACCCTGGACGGCGGGTTCCGGCTGGCGGCCACGTTGCCGTACCCGGGTGACGAACGCGCTGCGCCCACCGCCGCGCAC
>NZ_SISL01000023.1:0-31314 GCF_004307965.1 Verrucosispora sp. SN26_14.1
GGCATGACCGCCGGTGCGGTGGAGCCCGACGCGGTGGCCCCGGTCGCCGTCCGCCCGACGATCCGGGTCGGTGCGCCGACCGAGCGGCGCAACCCCCTCAGCGTCGATCTGGACCTGATGTCCACCCGGGACGTGCTGGCCGTGATCAACGAAGCCGACCGGCGAGTACCGGCCGCGGTGGCCGCCGCCCTCGACCGGATCGCCGAGAGCGTCGACCTCGCCGTCACGGCGCTGCGCGGTGGATGCCGGGTGCACTACTTCGGGGCCGGCACCTCGGGGCGGCTGGGCGTGCTGGACGCCGCCGAGCTGGCCCCCACCTTCAACTCACCCCGCCACTGGTTCTGCGCCCACGTGGCCGGCGGACCGGACGCCGTGTGGCGGGCGGTGGAGGACGCCGAGGACGACGACAACCGAGGCGTGGCCGAGGCGGCCGACTGCGTACGTAGCGGTGACGTGGTGGTCGGTCTCACCGCCAGCGGTCGCACCCCGTACGTCCTCGGGGCGCTCGCCGCGTCCCGGACCGAGGGTGCCTCGACGGTGCTGCTCTGCGCGAACCCGGACGCTCCGGCCGCCCGGTCGGTGGACGTCTTCATCGGCCTGGACACCGGGCCGGAGGTGGTCGCCGGGTCGACCCGGATGAAGGCGGGCACGGCCCAGAAGATCGTGCTGAACAGCTTCTCCACCGCGGTCATGGTGCGGCTGGGCCGGGTCTACTCGAACCTGATGATCGACATGGTGGCGACCAACGCGAAGCTCCGGGGGCGAATGCTCTCGATCCTGGTCGAGGCGACCGGCTGTGCCGAGGAGCGGGCCCGGCAGGCCCTCGACGAGGCGGACGGCGATCTGAAGACCGCCCTGGTCAGCCTCGTCTCGGGGGTGGGGGCGCCGACCGCGCGGGCGGCTCTGGCGCGTTCCGCCGACCAGGTACGCGGTGCGCTCGCGCTCCTCGCGTCCTGAATCCGACACGCCCACGGGCGCCCGACGGGCCGGGCATAGAAGCGGGGCACGGATTGTTCATCTGGGCGTGGGGTATTACCACCGGCGTGGATGAACCGACTGGTCCGCGTACGCGTATCAGCCAGTGACCAGGATCGCAGCACGGCGGTGACCCGGGTCGCTGTGTCGGTCGGCCGGGCAGTGTTGCCATGGACCGGGACGGACGGCGATCCGTCGATCCGTCGACCTCACGAGGTGCCTGCCGACCCCAGTCAGGCAGGGTGCTGACAGCAAACGTGGACCGCGCTCTCAGCGGATTATCAGGCATTCGTGACACTTTCGACCCACGACAAGGAATCCCTGACACGTCTCATCTGTTGTGTAGATGCCGGCTCCGGTGGGCACAGCGGAAGGCGCGGGGAGGGCCGATGGGCGTGGGGATGGCAAGGAACCGGGCAACCGGCGCGAGCGAGGGGACCGTGGGCAACGTGGACAAGAACATCGGAATGCGCACCGACGAGGTCGCCGAGGAGCGCGACCTGGTCGGAGTCTACCTGCACGAGATCTCCCGGACGCCACTGCTGGACGCCGCCAAGGAGGTCGATCTCTCCAAGGCGATCGAGGCCGGCCTCTATGCCGAGCACCTGCTCGGTGAGGACCGGATTCCCGACGGTGCCACCCGGGACGACCTGGCCCGGCTGGTCGCCGAGGGCGAGCGGGCAAAGGACCTGTTCATCCGGGCCAACCTCCGGCTCGTCGTGTCGATCGCCCGCCGTTACGTCCGCTCCGGGATGCCCATGCTGGACCTGATCCAGGAGGGCAACACCGGTCTGGTCCGGGCGGTCGAGAAGTTCGACTACGAGCGCGGCTACAAGTTCTCCACCTACGCGACCTGGTGGATCCGCCAGGCGATCAGCCGGGCCATCGCCCAGCAGGAGCGCACCGTGCGGCTGCCGGTGCACCTGGTGGAGGACGTCAACCGGATGCGCAACGTGGCTCGCCAGCTCACCCGCGAGTTGGGCGGCGACCCGGAGCCGGAGCAGATCGCCGCGGCGCTCGGCGTGACCGTCGAGCGGGTCAACGAGCTGGTCCGTTGGTCGCAGGACACCGTGTCGCTGGACACGCCGGTCGGCGACGACGGCGACACCAACCTGGGTGACCTGGTTGCCGACAGCGACGCGCCGTCGCCGGAGGAGATCGTGCTCACCGGGCTGGAGCGGCAGCGGATCGAGGGGTTGCTCAACCACCTCGACGACCGTTCGGCCGGGATCATGCGGGCCCGCTACGGGCTGGAGGACGGTCGGGAGCACTCGCTCACCGAGGTGGCCTCGCGGTTCTCGCTCTCCCGGGAGCGGATCCGGCAGTTGGAGATCCAGGCGCTCGGGCGCCTGCGCGAGCTGGCTCGCGCGGAGGGCCTACAGGCCGCCTGAGCTGGTATCAATGACGGCGAACGGCCGGCGTCCGATAGGGGGACGCCGGCCGTTCACCGTCTGCGGGCGCGCCGAACCGTCGACTCAGCGCACCCGTCCGTAGCCGTACGGGGGCATCAGGTCGACGGCACGTTTCTCCACGTTGCGGCCGAACGTGGGGGCGTGGATCACCTGACCGTCGCCCACGTAGATCGCCACGTGCCCGAGGCTGCGATAGAAGACCAGGTCGCCGGGGCGTAGCTCGCCACGGCTGATTTGTGCCACCTTGCCCCACTGCATCCGGGTGTTGTGTGGCAGGGACTTGCCCGCGGCCCGCCAGGCGGCCGAGGTCAACCCGGAGCAGTCGTAGCCGTTCGGCCCGTCCTGCCCCCAGGCGTACGGCTTGCCGAGCGCGCCGTAGGCGAACCGGACGGCCACACCGGCCTGCCCGGAGACCGAGGGCGCGTTGTCGGCGCCGCCGGAGTTGCTGGTCGGGCGTTCGGTCGCCCGGCCGTACGCCTGCCGGCGCATCTCGTAGAGCTTGGCCAGGTCCCGCTCGATCCGCCGTTTCGCGGCGGCCAACTCCCGGGACTGTGCGGCCTGTCGGCTGAGCGTGACGTCCAGCCGGGTCTTCTCGTCGAGCAGCCGCTGCTGGTCGGCGGTGTAGCTGGCCACGGTCGCCTGGCGTTGCCGGGTCAGGTGGTCCAGCGTGCCGAGCCGGTCGAGCATGGACGTCGAGTCGTCGGTGCGCAGCAGGGCCTCGGCGGCGCCGAGGTTGCCGGTCTTGTACGCGGTCACGGCCATCTGGCCGACGTCCGCCCGGCTCTGTTCGGCCTGCTGCTCCAGCGGACCGATCCGCTCCTGCAACCGGTCGACAGCGGTCCGGTTGTCCTTGATCTTTTCGCGCAGCTCGTTGTGTGACTCCACCACGTCCTGGAGTTCGGCGGAGGACTTGTCGATCCGCCGGGTCAACTCGGCGGTCGACGGCTCGGCTCGGGCCACCGTGGCGGGCGCGACAAGCGCCAGCGAGCAGGCGGCCACGGCCAGAGCGCGCAGCGTGTTCGTCAGGGACGACAAGAGCTCGATGCTCCTCTCCCAGGGCCGGCGCGGGCCTGCTGACGCTCCGCGACGGCACCGACCCGGTGCCGTCCGGGTGGACGGCGGTCGACCGGGCCGACCTGCCCAAGGTAGTACGGGAACAGAGTTACCGGCAGGGATTGTCGGGACATGTGAGGAGCGTGTGGCGAATCTGATTCACCCTAAGGGGGTATGTAGGGTTATCTGGGCAGATGCCGTACTGGTCGCTCTCGGCATATGACGTCGGATGCCTCGGCGCTATAACCGATAAGACGGACTTGGGCGGCTCTTTCCGGCATTGGCGGGCCGAGGAAGCGGCGTGACCACCGGAAACAGGCCGGTAAGGCTGGCGCGTCCGGCAGACAATGGGCGCACAGCCGGGATTCCCGTCAGCCCGGCACCGAGGATCGGTGGACCGGTCCGGCGGTGCCCGGTGGTGGGGGAGGAGGTGCCGTGAATCCGGATGGTGCGAGGACACGACCACCACGCTCCGCGCCCGGGGGTGCCCGTCGGAGCCAACGGCTGCTCTACGCCCGACCCGGGATCGTCGTCACCGCCGACCGGTTCACCGTCGGGCGCAGCAGCTGGCGGGTCGCCGAGCTGACCCATCTGCACACCACCCGGGGGGATCACGACCCGGTGGCGGCCCGGGCCGTACTGGTCTCCGCCGTGGTGATCGGTGGCATCGGCCTGGTGCTCGGCTTCACCGGGGGACTGCACCGGCTCACCGCCGAGGCGTACCTGCTGCTGGGGGCGGTCTTCCTGGTGCCGGTGCTGCTCGCGGCGGCCGGGGACCGCTGGCGCCCGCCGCCGTACGAGCTGTGGGGACGTCGCGGCGATCTTGAGGAACTGCTGTTCAGCAGCGACGACGAGCAGCAGTTCGGCCAGGTGAGCCGGGCGTTGCGCCGGGCCCGGGAGATGCACAGCTACGGCGGGTGGGAGGACCCGATGGCGACCGCCGACCCGTGGCGACCGGGCCGGTGAGAGCCCGCCGCGCGGGGCGGGTGGTCAGCCGGCCACCGGCTCCGGCGTCTGCTGCTCCCGCTCCCGCTGCTCGGCCAGGTACAACGCGCTCACCCGGCGCTCGGCCCAGAAGGAGACGAACGGCACGGTGCCGGCCAGCATCACCAGGACCATCCGCTTGAGCGGCCAGTTGACCCGCCGGGACAGGTCGAACGCGGCGACCAGATAGAGCATGTAGAGGAAGCCGTGCGCCTGGCCGACGGTCTCCACCAGGATCGGGTTGTCGAAGCCGTACTTGAGCGGCATGCCGATCACGACGAGCAGGATCAGCACCACGCCGACGATCCAGGCGATCACGCGGTAGCGGGTGAGGGCAGCGCGCACGTCCGTCAGTCCTTCCGGCCCGGGCTCAGCCGGGGTAGTCACCGGGCTTGGCGCCCGGATTGGCGTTCAACCATGACAGGTAGCGGTTGTAGGCGGCCAGGTCCGCGTCGTCGGAGACCTCCTCGACGGCGGTGGCGCGGGCCACCCGTACCGGGCGGCGGAATCCGGATCGCGGCCGGTCCGCCTCCGGCGTACCGGCGATCACTCCGGCCTGGTCGCCGCCGGCCGAGGTGTCGGGCGCCGTCGAGGTGTCGGGCGCTCCCGTGCTGTCGCCGGACTCGGCGGTCGGCTGCTCCCGCAGCGTGTGGCGCACCTCGCGCCACCACACGAAGACCACGAAACCCGCGAAGATCGGCCACTCCACGGCGTAACCCCAACTGATGGCGTTGCCGGCGGCGGCCCGGCTGACCTGCCACCAGCCGAGGCTGAGGAAGGTGGTGACCAGCACGACCAGGGCCACGTGGCGGGCGATCCACGCCGGGGTCCAGAGCCGCTTCATGGCAACGAGGGTACCGGGAGCGGCTCCGCTCTCCGACGCGGTGTCGTAGTGGCCGCGCTGGTTTGGCCGCACCCGGCGTGGGCAACCGTACAGATGCCAGCCCAGCACGGACGAGGGGGCGCGAGATGACCGGATCAGGACGATCGGACGGGTTTCCCGGCGGTGGCACCGAGGTGAGCCCCGAGCAGCGGATCCCCGAGTGGGGCGAGGACCGGACGACAGCCGGCCCGCTCGACGGGGACCTGCCCGGCGTCGACCCGGCCGAGCTGAGCGAGGACGACCTGATCCGTGAGGTGCAGAGCCTGCACCGCACCCGCCTGGACACCTTGCGCCACGCCACCGACTCGGCGTTGGCCAACCACCTGCGGCGCACCGCCGAACTCGAGACCGAGTACCTCGCCCGGCACCCCGGGCGGGAGGTCGACCCGAGCCGGCTGCGGGACGCGTGATGGCGTACGCCGAACGCGGTGTGTCCGCGCCCCCCGAGGTCGTCTTCAATACCGCGACCGATCCCGACCGGGTCGCCGCCTGGCTGCCCGAACCCCTGCGCACCGGCGACTCGTCCGACCAGGGCGACGGCGACCGGATGCGGGCCCGGTGGGCCGGCCACGGCACCGACTGGTGGGCGGAGCTGCGGGTGGAGCCGGTCGACGCCGGTGGTGCCCGGGTCCGCCTGGACATCTCCGGCGGCGGTGCCGAGACCGACCGGCTCGCCGACGAGGCCCTCACCAAGCTGGCCCGCGAGGTGGACGACAACCTCCAGGCCGGCTGACCCGCCGAAACACCGACCAGAGCCGCCCGGAGTCCGGGCGGCGATCTGGGCCCTCCCGGCCGGGACGGCTCACCCCCGCGTGAGACGAAGGAGGCCGGGTGAGCGAGCTGAAGCAGAAGGTGGCGCGGTTGCGTCAGGCGTACGCCCCGCACGAGCACCGCCCGCTGGGCGGTTACCTGGCGGCGATGGGCACCTACGCCGCGGTGACCGGTGCCATCGCCGGACTGGTCAAGGCGACCGGCCGCCCGGTGCCGGAGCGACCCGCCACGTCCGACGTCGTGCTCCTGGCCATCGCCACCCACAAGCTCAGCCGGCTGCTGTCCAAGGACGCGGTGACCAGTCCGTTGCGGGCGCCGTTCACGCAGTACGACCGGCCGATCGGCAGCGGCGAGGTGATGGAGCAGGTACGCGACTCCGGCAGCTCCACCCGGCACGCCATCGGTGAGCTGCTGAGTTGCCCGTTCTGCCTGGCGGTCTGGGTGGCCACCGGGTTCACCGGTGCGCTGGTGCTCACGCCGAGGCTGACCCGACTGGTGGCCACCGCCCTGACCGCGGTGACCGCGTCGGACTTCCTCCAGATGGCGTACGCGATGGCGCAGCGAGGTGCCGAGGGCGACCACAAGGAGTGACGTGGGCCCGGTGTCCTCCGGTGGCGTGTGCCGCCGGGACACCGGGCCTCTCCGTGCGCGTGCGTCAGCGCCGCACGCCGGTCGTGTCAGCGCTGCATGCCGGACCAGCCGCGCGGCGACTCCGGTTCGCGTTCGCCCTCGTCGTCGCCGGTGATGATGTCCCGGTCCACGGCCGTGCGGTCGTGCTCGTTGGCGAAGTCCGGCTCGGGGAGGGTGTCGGTGCCCTCCGGGGGTTGGCCGAGCGCGGGCATCCGGTCGTCCTGGTCTTCCTCGGGCTGCGACATCGTGTTCCTCTTCTCGTCGCCGGCACCGGCCGGGTCGGCGCCGGACGTCACCCCGCCGTACCACCCAGCAGGTCGGTCACCTCGTCGACCGCGTACTCGCCCTGGGGCAGCGCGTTGAGCCGGGAGAGCAACTGCGCCGGCAACTCCGCGGCGACCGCCCGCCGGTAGATGTCCACCTGACTGATCCGCTCCT
Source organism: Verrucosispora sp. SN26_14.1 (assembly GCF_004307965.1). NCBI lineage: Bacteria > Bacillati > Actinomycetota > Actinomycetes > Micromonosporales > Micromonosporaceae > Micromonospora > Verrucosispora sp. SN26_14.1. The sequence continues at coordinate 7,147 of NZ_SISL01000023.1, forward strand.
GACCGTGGTAGAGGTCGTCGAGCAGATCGACGAGCGGCCGGGTGTCCACCTCCTCCGTCTCCACCTCGTCGGGTACGGCGGCAGCCGTACCGGGCAGGTCGGTGACGGCCGGGTCGATGCCCGCGGTGTCGACCACGGGCACGTCGGCCAGGATGGCGTCGGGCAGCCGCGCCTCGGTCGTCGGTGCCGTGGGCACCACGGGTGCCCCGGTCACGGGTACGTCATCGGTCACGTCCGCCACCTACCCCCACCCCACCCGGCCAAACTCCCCCTGTATCCGTGGCGATCATGAGGTCGGCGGCGTTCTCGCTGGTCGCGCCGCACGCCGACCTCCGATCGACGGGAGCAGGTCAGGCGGGGGTGGGCAGGGTCTGCGAGTGGTGGGCGCGGCGGGTGCGGACGGCGGTGGCCAGTGCGTCGAGCACCTCGTCGGTGCTGTCCCAGCCGATGCAGGCGTCGGTCACGGACTGCCCGTAGGTCAGCTCGCGGGTCGGGTCCAGGTCCTGCCGGCCGGGCTCCAGGAAGCTCTCCAGCATGATCCCGACGATGCCCTGCTGGCCGGCGGCGATCTGCGCGGCCACGTCGGCGGCCACGGTGGGCTGGTTGCGGTGGTCCTTGCCGCTGTTGGCGTGGCTGGCGTCCACCACCAGCCGCTCCGGCAGGCCGGCGGCCCGCAGCAGCTCCAGCGCACCGGCGACCGACTCGGCGTCGTAGTTGGGCCGACCGCCACCGCCGCGCAGCACCAGGTGGCCGTCCGCGTTACCCCGGGTGTGCATGATCGCCGGGGTGCCGGAGACGTCGATGCCGGGGAAGACGTGCGGTACGCCGGCCGCCCGGATCGCGTCCACCGCGGTGGAGATGCTGCCGTCGGGGCGGTTCTTCATGCCGATCGGCATGGAGAGGCCGGAGGCGAGCTGGCGGTGCACCTGGCTCTCCACCGTGCGCGCCCCGATCGCACCCCACGCCACCGTGTCGGCGATGTACTGCGGGGTGATCGGGTCGAGGAACTCGCAGCCCACCGGCAGCCCCAGGCGCAGCACGTCGAGCAGCAGCGCCCGGGCCAGCCGCAGGCCGGTGTTCACGTCACCGGAACCGTCCAGCCCCGGGTCGTTGATCAGGCCCTTCCAGCCCACCGTGGAACGCGGCTTCTCGAAGTAGACCCGCATCACCACCAACAGGTCGTCCGAGACCCGGTCGGCCGCCTCGCGCAGCCGGTGCGCGTAGTCCAGGGCGGCGGCGGGGTCGTGCACCGAACACGGCCCGACCACCACCAGCAGGCGGTCGTCGGCACGGTCGAGGACCTGCCCGACGGCGCGTCGCCCGGACAGCACGGCCGAGGTGAGGCCGGCGTCCAGGGGCAACTCGTGCAGCAGCAGAGCCGGGGTGGTCAGCGGCACGACGCGGTCGATCCGCTGGTCGATGACCCGGTGGTTCTCCGGGGTCGTCACGGTGGGCATCCTTTCGCCGACCGCACCCGGGGCCGGTGCCCGGGTCGAGCCGGCTGCTCGTACGCGAAAGGGCAGGAACGAAAGCTCCTGCCCGGCCGGCTCGAATTCGGTGACGTCAGATCATGGTGAGGTCACCGGCCGAGCCGGCTGCCTAAACCATCGATACGACCGCGTCACGGCGGTAAGAGTACCTGACGGTGCGCGGATGCTCACCTTCTCGTCGCCGAAGCCTCGTCTCAGGTTCACCCTGATCGATGAAACGCTCGGTAGTTTCGGCGCGACCGACAGGCGTCTCCCGAGGGGTTCCGATGGATCGTCGTACCGTTCTGCGTACCGCCGTCGCCGGTGGCGCCGCCGCCTTCTCCGGCGGTCTCTGGGCCGGCGCTGCCGTCGCCGCCCCTGCTCAACCCGGTGCCGGCCCGTACGGTCCGCTGCGCACCGCCGACGCCAACGGCATCATGCTGCCGACCGGATTCACCAGCCGGGTGATCGCCCGGTCCCGCCAGGCGGTGCCCGGCACGTCATACGTCTGGCACGACGCACCGGACGGCGGCGCCTGTTTCGCCGCCGGCACCGGCTGGATCTACGTCTCGAACTCTGAGATCACACCGGGCGGCGGGGCCTCGGCGGTCCGGTTCCACGCCGACGGAAGCGTCGCGTCGGCGTACCGGCTCCTCTCCGGCACCAACCAGAACTGCGCCGGGGGCGCCACCGGGTGGGGCACCTGGCTCTCCTGCGAGGAGGTGAGTCGCGGGTACGTCTACGAGACGTACCCGCAGGGCGGCACCACGGCGGTGCGGCGGGCGGCGATGGGCCGCTTCACGCACGAGGCCGCCGCCTGCGACCCGGACCGGCGGGTGATCTATCTGACCGAGGACGAGACCGACGGCTGCTTCTACCGTTTCCGGCCGACGAACTGGGGCGACCTCTCCACCGGCACGCTGGAGGTGCTGGTCGCCGGCAGCGGCACCAGTGGCCCGGTCACCTGGGCGCGGGTGCCCGACCCGGCGGCGTCGAGCACGCTCACCCGCCGTCAGGTCTCCGGCGCCAAGGGCTTCAACGGTGGAGAGGGCTGCTGGTACGCCGACGGCACCTGCTGGTTCACCACGAAGGGCGACAACCGGGTCTGGGCGTACGACGCGGTCCGGCAGCGGATCGACCTGGCGTACGACGACTCGCTGGTCTCCGGCACCGCACCGCTGACCGGGGTGGACAACATCACCGGTGCCCGCTCGGGTGATCTCTACGTCGCCGAGGACGGCGGCACCATGGAGATCTGCGTGATCACCCCGGACGAGGTGGTTGCGCCGTTCCTGCGGATCACCGGCCAGTCGTCCTCGGAGATCTGCGGGCCGGCCTTCTCGCCCGACGGCACCCGGTTCTACTTCTCCTCGCAGCGCGGCACCAGCGGGTCCTCCTCGGGCGGTATCACCTACGAGGTCCGTGGGCCGTTCCGCGCCTGAGATGTAAGGAGGGGACCCGGGTACGACACGAGGCGTTAGTAAGGGGCCCTTCCTTACACGCGTGTGAGCAACGGGGTGGGGGTAAGGAACCGGCATGACGAACGCGCAGAGCGACCAGGAGCGGATCGAGTCGCGGGCCCACCTGCTGCCGGAGGAGGCGGCGGTCGGCAGCGACGACCCCCAGGCCCAGGCCGACGCGATCCTGACCGAGTCGGACCTCCGCGAGGCCGACCGCAACGCCGCACCGGACACCGTCCTGGAACGGCGTACCTCGGAGCAGACGGTGACCCCGATCGAGCCGCCGGACTGACCGTGTCGGGACGCGGACGCCCGCGACACGGGCGCCGCGTCCCACCCCCGCCCGGGCCGGGAGATCGGATAGCGTCGGGGCCATGCCCGACAGCGGTTATCCCTGGCCCATCTCGACGACCCGACTGGACAACGGCCTGCGCGTGGTGGTCAGCGAGGACCGCACCGCCCCGGCGGTCGCGGTCAACCTCTGGTACGACGTCGGCTCGCGGCACGAGCCGGCCGGACAGACCGGTTTCGCACACCTCTTCGAGCACCTGATGTTCGAGGGCTCGGTGAACGTCGCCAAGACCGAACACATGAAGTTGGTGCAGGGCGCGGGGGGTTCGCTCAACGCCACCACCAACCCGGACCGCACGAACTACTTCGAGACGGTCCCGGCCGAGCACCTCGAACTGGCGTTGTGGCTGGAGGCCGACCGGATGGGCGGCCTGGTGCCGGCGCTGACCCAGGAGACGCTGGACAACCAGCGGGACGTGGTCAAGAACGAGCGCCGTCAGCGCTACGAGAACGTGCCGTACGGCGACGCCTGGCTGCGCCTGCTGCCGCTGCTCTATCCGCCGGGCCATCCGTATCATCACGCCACCATCGGCTCGATGGCCGACCTGAACGCCGCCGACCTGGCCACCTTCCAGGCGTTCCACCGGACGTACTACGCACCGAACAACGCGGTGCTCACCGTGGTCGGTGACACGACCGTCGACGAGGTCACCGCGCTGGCCGAGAAGTACTTCGGCGCCATCCCGCCCCGGCCGGAGATCCCCTCCGCCCCGGACGGCCTGGTCGTCGCCGGTAGCGGCGAGCCGGTGGGGGAGACGGTGGTCGCGGACGTTCCGGCACCCCGGGTGTATGTCGCGCACCGCACGCACCCCTTCGGCACCCCCGGGTACGACGTGGTGACGGTGCTCGCCACCGTGCTCGGCAGCGGTCGGGGCAGTCGCCTCTACCAGCGCCTCGCCGACGGTGAGCGGATCGCCCAGCCGGATCTGGTCGGGGCGTACGGGGTGGACCTGGCGCACGCGCCGGCACCGCTGATCGCCACCGCCACCGCCCGTCCCGGCGTGGACGCCGAGCGACTGGCCGCCGGGCTGGCCGAGGTGATCGACGAGTTGACCACCGTGCCGGTCACCGCCGCCGAGCTGGACCGCGCCAAGGCGTTGCTGACCACCGCCTGGTGGCGGCAGATGTCCACGGTGGACGGTCGGGCCGACGCGTTGGGCCGGTACACCACCCAGTTCGGTGACCCCCGGGTGCTCGCCGATCGGCTGCCGGGCTGGCTCGCGGTGACCGCCGAGCAGATCGCCGAGGTCGCCGCCGACGTGCTCGCCCCCGCCGACCGGGCGACTCTGACCTACGTTCCGGAGGACAACCGGTGAGCGCGAGGAGTGAGCGGCGCGGACCGGTTGGTGGCCGTGGCCTGGTGTGCGCGAGCCCCGCAGTCGCGAACGAAAGGAAAGCCCGGTGAGCGCGAGGAGTGAGCGGCGCGGACCGGTTGGTGGCCGTGGCCTGGTGTGCGCGAGCCCCGCAGTCGCGAACGAAAGGAAAGCCCAGTGACGTTGATTGCCGATCGTCCGGGACCGGGTGCGGCCCGTCCGTACCGGTTCCCGCAGGTGGTGCGTCGGAGCGTGGCGGGCGGGCAGGTCGTCGCCGCGCACCTGCCCGGGCAGAACCTGGCCGTCGCGTTGCTGCTGCTCGACGCGGGCGCGGGCCGGGAGCCGGTGGGCAAGGAGGGGCTGGGCGGGGTCCTGGCCAAGGCCCTGGAGGAGGGCACCAGCCAGCGGGACGCCACCGCGTACGCGTTGGCCATCGAGGCGCTCGGCACCGAGTTGGTGACCGGGCTGGACTGGGACACCTTCCAGGCCAGTGTGCAGGTGCCGGTGGACCGACTGGGCGCCGCCGTGGAGTTGCTCGCCGAGGCGGTGCGGACGCCGAGGCTGGACCCGGACGACGTACGCCGGGTCCGGGACGACGAGGCGACCGCGTTGCGGATGGACTGGGCGAACCCGGGTCCACGGGCCGACGCGGCGTTGCGCGCCGACCTGTTCGGTGGCGACACCCGGTGGGGCCGCCCGATGTACGGCGACCCGGAATCGGTGGCCGGGCTGGACGTCGAGGACGTCACGGTCTTCCACTCGGAGTGGTTCATCCGCCCGGGGACTCTGGTCGTCGCCGGTGACCTGGACCGGCTCGACCTGGACGCGCTGGCCGCGACGGCGTTCGCCGGCACCGGTGGTGGACCGGTGGACCGGGGCACGCCGATCGAGGTGCCGCTGCGCTCCGGCCGCCGGGTGATCCTGGTCGACCGGCCCGGTTCGGTGCAGTCCACGCTGCGGCTCGGGCATCCGGCGCCGCACCGGGCCCACCCGGACCACGTGCCGATCGCGCTGGCCGGCACGGTGCTCGGTGGTGCCTTCACGTCCCGGCTGAACCACCTGATCCGTGAGGTACGCGGCTACACGTACGGCATCCGGGGTGACTTCGCCTCGTCGCGCCGGTTCGGCCGGTTCGGGGTCAGTTCCGGCGTGCAGACCGCCGTCACCGCGCCGGCTCTGGTGGACGCGGTCGGGGAGATCGCGCGTACCCAGGCCGGTGGGGTGACCGAGGAGGAGCTGGCGGTGGCCCGGTCCTGGCGGGCCGGGCAGCTCTCGGTCGAGTTGCAGAGTCCCCGTGCGATCGCCGGTGCGCTCACCACGCTCGTGGTGCACGACCTGCCGGACGACTACCACGCCCGGCTGCGTGAGTCGTTGCTCGCCGCCGACGTGGCGGAGGTCTCGGCGGCGGCCGCCGCCCACCTGTTCCCGGAGTCGCTGACCCTCGTCGTCGAGGGCGACGCGGCGGTGATCAGGGACGAACTCGTGGCGGCGGATCTGGGCGAGGTGATCGACGCCACGCGCTGATCAGGCGATCGGACGGTCCGGGCGGTGGGAAAGCGTTCCCACCGCCACCGGCCCGCTGGGTAGCCTCGCGGGCATGAGGATCGGCATTGTGGGGGCCACCGGCCAGGTCGGTGGCGTCATGCGGCAGGTGTTGGCGGATCGGGAGTTCCCGGCGGAGCAGGTGCGGTTGTTCGCCTCGGCGCGGTCGGCGGGGCGGACGCTGCCGTGGCGCGGCGAGGAGGTCACGGTCGAGGACGCGACCACCGCCGACTACTCGGGGCTGGACATCGTCCTCTTCTCGGCGGGCAAGAGCACCGCCAAGGAGCTGGCGCCCCGGGTCGCCGCCGCCGGGGCCGTGGTCATCGACAACTCGTCGGCGTTCCGGATGGACCCGGAGGTGCCGCTGGTGGTGGCCGAGGTCAACCCGCACGCCGCCACCGTCCGCCCCAAGGGCATCATCGCCAACCCGAACTGCACCACGATGGCCGCGATGCCGGTGCTGCGTCCGCTGCACGCCGAGGCGGAGCTGGTCGGCCTGGTCGTCTCGACGTACCAGGCGGTGTCCGGTGCCGGGCTGTCCGGCGTGGCCGAGCTGGACGAGCAGGTCCGCAAGGTGGTGGAGACCGCGTCCGGTCTGACCTTCGACGGTGCGGCGGTGGAGTTCCCGGCCCCGCGCTCGTTCGCCCGGCCGATCGCGTTCAACGTGCTGCCGCTGGCCGGCTCGATCGTCGACGACGGCTCCGCCGAGACCGACGAGGAGCAGAAGCTGCGCAACGAGAGCCGCAAGATCCTGGAGATCCCCGAGCTGAAGGTCTCCGGCACCTGCGTCCGGGTGCCGGTGTTCACCGGGCACTCGCTCCAGATCAACGCGCGGTTCGCCCGGCCGATCAGCCCGCAGCGGGCCCACGAGCTGCTCGCCGACGCGCCGGGCGTGGCGCTCTCCGACGTGCCGACCCCGTTGCAGGCGGCCGGGCAGGATCCGACGTTCGTGGGCCGGATCCGCGCCGACGAGACGGTCCCGCACGGGTTGGCCCTGTTCTGCGCGAACGACAACCTGCGCAAGGGTGCCGCGCTCAATGCCGTGCAGCTCGCCGAGCTGGTCGCCGCCGAGCACTGAGCGTTACTGCCTGCGGTCGTGGGGTAGACACCGGGTTGCCCACACCGAGAGGGAGGCGCCATGACAACGGTCGGAGACTTCATGACGACCCGGGTGGTGACCATGGACGGCAGCGCCACGCTCGCCGCCGCCGCGCAGGAGATGCGGGATTCCGCCATCGGCGACGTGGTGGTGTGCGACGGCGACAACGTGGTCGGCATCATCACGGACCGGGACATCACGGTCCGGGGCGTCGCGGAGGACATGGACCCGAACACCGCTCAGCTCGACCAGATCACCTCGAAGGACGTGATCACGGTCAGTCAGTACGACGACGCCGTGGCCGCCGCCGACCTGATGCGGACGTATGCCGTACGTCGGCTGCCGGTGGTCGAGGACGGCCGGCTGATCGGTCTGGTCTCCATGGGTGACCTGGCCGTGGAGCGGGAGCCCCAGTCGGTGCTGGCCGACATCAGCGCCGACGATCCCAACAACTGACGCCTCCCCGCCCGTGCGACGCCGGTCCCCGCCTCGGGGGCCGGCGTCGACGCTTCCCGCCGCAGGCGTGCCGGCAGCGCCGCGCCGCCCGCCGGTCGCCGTGAGGATCCCGCTCAGCTCACCCGATCCGGGCGAGGTTGACCCCGTCGCGCATGGGGACCCGCCTTCCGGAGAGCACAGCGACCGGGAGGAGTGCGGTGATGTCGGACGCGACCACACGGTTCTTCGAGGACCTCGACCACCGGGGGTACGAGCCCCTGCTGGCGAAGTCGTCGGGCGCCCTGCGCTTCGATCTGCACGAGGGGCCCCGGACCAGCCACTGGCTGCTGCGCATCGACCGGGGGAACCTGACGGTCTCCCGGGAGGACCTGGCGGCCGACACCGTGGTCGGGACCAGCCCGGAGCTGTTCGAGGACCTGGTGACCGGTCGGGAGAACGGGCTGGCGGCGCTGCTGCGTGGGGACGTCACAGTCTCCGGCGACGCGCGCCTGGTGGTCCAGGTGGACCGGCTCTTTCCCGGGCCGCCGCAGGCCGAGGGGCCGCGTCGGTACCGCAAGGGGGTCCGCTGATGGCTCCCAGTCACACCGTACGGATCCTCGACGGCAGCACCTTCGTGGTCTGCGAGGCCACCGGCGACATCGAGGCGACACCGACCGAGCCGACCGGGTTGTTCTCCTTCGACACCCGCTACCTGTCGAAGTGGGTGCTCACCGTCAACGGTGAGCGGCTGAACGCGCTCTCCTACGACGATCTCCAGTACTTCGAGTCGCGCTTCTTCCTGGTGCCCGGCCTGGCCACGCACTACGTGGACGCGAAACTGTCGATCATCCGCGAGCGGGCCGTCGGGGGCAGCTTCCGGGAGAACATCACCATCCTCAACCACGACGAGAAGGCCGTCGACCTCCAGGTGCGGATGGACGCGGCGTGCGACTTCGCCGACCTGTTCGAGGTCAAGGACGAGATCCTGAACAAGAAGGGCGAGACGTACGCCGAGGTGGACTCGGACAAGCTGCGCATCGGCTACCGGCGCGGCAACTTCCGGCGGGAGACCGTCATCTCCTCCTCCGAGCCGACCCGGTACGACCGCAACGGCTTCTCGTACACGATCCACCTGGAACCGAACGAGCAGTGGCACACCACCATCGACGTGCAGACGCTGGCGCTCGGCCCGGACCACCGGGACCTGCGGATCGGGTTGCGGGTGCACGGCACCGAGCGGCTCGCCCTCCAGCACGACCTGGAGGAGTGGATCGCCAAGGCGCCGAAGGTGAACAGCGAGCACGACCAGGTCGCGGCGACGTACCGGCGGTGCATCGTGGACCTGGCCGCGCTGCGGTTCGCGCCGCTCTCGCTCGGCGGACAGACGCTGCCGGCGGCCGGCCTGCCCTGGTTCATGACCATGTTCGGCCGGGACAGCATCCTGACCTGCCTGCAGACCCTGCCGTTCACGCCCGAGCTGAGCGCCACCACGCTGCGGATCCTCGGCGCACTCCAGGGCACCCGGTGCGACGACTTCCGGGAGGAGGACCCGGGTCGGATCCTGCACGAGATGCGCTACGGCGAGAGTGCCGCGTTCGAGGAGCAGCCGCACTCGCCGTACTACGGCTCGGTGGACGCCACCCCGCTGTTCGTGGTGCTGCTCGACGAGTACGAGCGGTGGAGCGGAGACGCGGCGCTGGTCAAGGAGTTGGAGCAGGAGTGCCGTCGGGCGTTCCGGTGGATGGACGATTACGCGGACCTCGTCGGCACCGGCTACATCTGGTACGAACGCCGCAACACCGACACCGGCCTGGAGAACCAGTGCTGGAAGGACTCCTGGGACTCCATCTCGTACGCCGACGGCAGCCTGCCGCCGTTTCCCCGGGCCACGTGTGAGGTGCAGGGGTACGCGTACGACGCGAAGATGCGCGGCGCCCGGCTGGCCCGCGAGTTCTGGGACGACCCGGGGTTCGCCGACCAGTTGGAGCGGGAGGCGGCGGCGCTCAAGGAGCGGTTCAACCGGGACTGGTGGGTCTCCGACGGCGGCTACTACGCGTTGGCGCTGGACCCGGAGGGACGACAGTGCGACGTGCTCACCTCGAACATCGGTCACCTGCTGTGGAGCGGGATCGTCGACGAGGACCGGGCCGCGCAGATCGCGCACCACCTGGTCGGGCCGCGACTCTTCTCCGGCTGGGGGGTACGCACGCTGGCCGAGGGCGAGGTGCGGTACAACCCGATCGGCTACCACAACGGCACGGTCTGGCCGTTCGACACCTCGTTCTGTGCCTGGGGCCTGCGCCGGTACGGCTTCGCCGAGGAGGCGGCCGTCATCGCCAACGGCATCCTGGACGCCGCCCGCTACTTCGACGGGCGGCTGCCCGAGGCGTTCGGCGGCTACCAGCGTGAGCAGACGAAGTTCCCGGTGGAGTACCCGACGGCGTGCAGCCCGCAGGCCTGGTCGACGGGGGCCCCACTGTTGCTGCTGCGCACCATGCTGGGCCTGGAGCCGCACGAGGGTCACCTGGCGGTCGAGCCACGGTTGCCGGTGGGCATGGGTCGGATCGAGGTGTTGGACATCCCGGGCCGATGGGGCCGGGTGGACGCCTTCGCCCGTGGTCGGCTCGAACTGCACAAACTCGCCGACTGAGGGCGCGGTCATGGTGGCTGAGCAGCCCGGACGGGCGTCCTACCAGCGCGTAACCTACTAGGGGTAAAGTTACCGGATGCCGGAACTCGTGTATCCGCCCGTGATCGCCGCCTGTAAGACGATGTTCCGCGTACTCGACCTGAAGCTGGCCGTGGAGGGGGCGCACCACGTGCCCCGCACCGGTGGTGTGGTGCTGGCCAGCAACCACGTCAGCTACCTGGACTTCATCTTCTGCGGGTTGGGGGCGCTGGATTCCCGGCGACTGGTCCGGTTCATGGCGAAGGACGCGGTGTTCCGGCATCGGGTGTCCGGCCCGCTGATGCGCGGGATGCGGCACATCCCGGTGGACCGGCAGGCGGGTGCCGAGTCGTACGCCGCCGCCGTGCGCGCGTTGCGGGCCGGCGAGGCGGTCGGAGTGTTCCCGGAGGCCACCGTCAGCCGGTCCCTGACCCTGCGGACTCTCAAGAGCGGGACCGCCCGGATGGCCCGCGACGCCGACGTGCCGGTGCTGCCGGTGGCGCTCTGGGGTGGCCAGCGCCTCTGGACCAAGGGCCGACCGCGCACGCTGAGCCGGCGGCACACCCCGATCACCATCCTGGTCGGCGAGCCGATGCTGCCCGGCGCGTACCCGGACACCGCCGCGATGACCGCCGACCTGGCCGCCCGGCTCGGCGCGATGGTGGACCGGGTCCAACGGGAGTACCCGGACCAGCCCGCCGGGCCGGAGGACCGCTGGTGGCTGCCGGCCCACCTCGGCGGCACCGCGCCGACCCCGGAGCAGGCCGACGCCATCGACGCCGGACGGGGTGCCCGGAACCCCTGACCCGCCCGGCGCACGACAGACCGTGCCGATCGGACCGGCGCGGATCAGGGCTGTGCGGGTTCAGGTCGGCGGGCGGATCACCGTAGCCCGGAGGCCGCGTCGTACGGCATCGGATCGGAGTGCCGGGGCCGGTAGTAGTCGTCCCGGGAGTGGAACTCGACGGGCAGAGAGCCGGGCAGCACCACCCGCGCCGGACCGGCCAGCGGCGTACTGCGGGCGACCCGGGCCAGCGCGTCCCGCTCCGGCGGCGACAGGTCCACCAGCTCCGGCCGGGTGAGCCGAAAAACGGCCACCGCGCGGCGGATCTGCCGGGCCAGCTCACTCACCTCGCCACGCTGCCCGGTCAGGCCGAGCGCCGGCTGTCGGATGGTCCGCAACGCGTCGCAGACCACCAGCAACCGCATCTCGTCGTCGCCGGTGCCCGGCAGCCACTCCAGCCGGGACGGCCACTGCCAGCGGATCTGCCCGCTGACCAGGCCCGGGGTCCGGCCGCCCGGGCCGGAACGGGAACCGACCAGGGCGAGGTGCGAACGTGTCCCGACGTAGACCATGCGGAAATCGGTCACGGTGAGGGTGACCGGGGCGGGCAGCGTCCACGACCGGGAGGCGTCCGTGGGTCCGAGCAGGTAGCCCGCCACGTTCAGTCGGTGGCGGCCGAGCACCTGCTCGCCAGCCTCCGGCACCAGCTCGTGCCGGCGGTCCAGGACCGGGCCGGCGTCGTCGTGCACCGCGTCGAAGCGATGCGGGGCGATGAAGAACGGGGACGCATCATCGTGCATCGGGACGGAACCTCCGGTGCTGGCGGGGGCATCTGATCACGAGCCTCGCCCAATCCGACACTCCCTGTCATGACGCCCGTTAGGGGGTCGGCCAATCGGTCGACGCGTGCGACCGATAGATGCCTATTTCCTCTGGTCGGACTAGTCCGTCCTCGATCGCCCGGGCGAGCAGTGCCGCCTTGGTGGCCGCCGGCCGTCCGGCCCGGGTGTACTTGATCCGCGCCCGGTCGACGTACTGCTTGACGGTGTGTTCGCTGATCCGCATCCGGCGGGCCACCGACGCCTTGGACATCGACTGGAACCAGAGCAGCAGCGCCTCGCGCTCCTTGTCGGAGAGGACCGGCCGGTCCGGTCGGGGGTCACCGACCATCGCGCCCGCCAACGACGGGGCGACGTACGGACGGTCGCTCGCCGCGTCCAGCACCGTCGCCACGCAGTGCTCCCGCCCCTCGTGCTTGGCGAGGAAGGCCACCGCCCCGGCATCGAGCGCGGCGAGCATGGTGCGCGGATCGGAGTGTTCGGAGTAGACCACCACCCGCCGGCCCGAGGCGCAGAGCTCGGCGAGCTTGTCCAGCACCAGCCGGCCGTGCAGGCGCAGGTCCAGCAGCACCACGTCGGCCTCGGGCGCGGCGCGCAGCACCTCGTCGGGGTCGTCGCCGGTGGCGAGTACGGTCAGTCGCGGCTCGGTGGCCAGCCAGGCGCGTACCCCGTCGATGACCACCGGATGATCGTCCACAATGGCCACTCCGACGGGGCGGTGTGGCGTCAACGGCGCCACCGCGTCTGCGTCCATCTGATCTCCCCGTCCCGTTCGTGTACCTGTTCGACCTGCGCGTCACCGTCCTCCGGCGGCGGCCCGGTGGCCTCCGGGCCGCCCCGGTCCGGTGTGACCAGGCTGACCACCACCTCGTCGGGGCCGGCGACGACTGTCATCCGGGCCCACTCCCGTGCCTCGGCGAGGACGGCGATGAGCGGATCGGTCAGGCTCCGGCGGACCTGCACCGGCAACGGTGGCGGTGCACCAATTGTGACCAGGTCGATGGGCAGACCGTTGCGCTCCGCCAGGTCGGCTGCGGCACGAAGCTCGTGCAGGAGCGGATGCGGCACGTCGTCGGACTCGGCGATCAACCGACGCAACTGTCCGGCCGCGCGTACGCAGCGGCGCTGCACCTCCGGGTCGGCCGGATCGGCCCGGCCCTGCGCCAGCTCGGTCAACACCTCGCTGGCCGCCGCGCTGGCCAGCGCCAGCCGCTCCCGTCGCTCCCGTCGGGCGTGCTCGGCGGCCTCCCGTTCGGCCACCATCGCGTTCGTGGTCGCGACGGTGGCGGCCCGCTCGCGGGAGAGCAGCGACAGGGCCACCGCGCCGACGAAGACCGCCGCCGGCAGCGAGGAGGTGCCGTACAACGCCATCGTGGAACGGGCCAGGTCCGCCGCCCCGGTCGCGCCGTACATCGCGACGGCGGACATCGCGATCGCCGCGTGCGCCACCAGCAGGGCGAGCAGCCAGCGCACCCGCTGCCCCCAGAGCACCACCAGGAAGAACCAGGCGAGCGTGCCCCAGACCCAGTTGGCGGGACTGAACAGGTGCATCCGGCCGACCGCCGCGAAGACCACCACGTCGACCGCCAGCAGCAGCCCGGCCATCGGCGCCGCCGGCAGCGGGCGGTCGTGCAGCAGGCGTACGCCGGCGGTCACCCCGGCCGCCGTCACCAGCAGCCAGCCGCCGAGCACCACCTGCGGCACCGCCAGCTCGGACCGGGAGGACAGCACCGCCGGCAGCCCGATCGCCAGGTGCCAGACCAGCGCGATGGTCACCGCGACGACCCGGGCACCCCGGTCGGAGATCCGCGCCACCGCAGCCGCCGCCCGGCCGGCGTCGGCACCGTCGACCATCCCGGGGGTACGCGCCGCAGGCCGCACCACCGCCCCGGGTGCCGTCCCCGCCTCAGCCGACATCCGACCACTCCAACCGGATCCGGGTGCCGTGACCGGGGGCGGAGTCCACCTCGGCCCGCCCGCCGATCGTGGCCATCCGGCCGTGGATCGACTCGCGCAGGCCGTACCGGTGCGCCGGGACGGTGCTGGGGTCGAAACCGGGACCGTCGTCGACCACCTCGACCGCGACGGTGCCGGTGATGCGCCGCAGCCGCACGGTGGTGGCGGCGCCGGGCGCGTGCCGGAGCACGTTGGTCAGCGCCGCGTGGGTGCTCTCCGCGAGCGCCTCGGCGACCGGCGCCGGTGCCGGGCACGGCGGCAGGTCGGCGTTGACCGGCAGTCCGGGCAGCCGGGCGAACACCGCCCGCAGCCGTTCGTCCACCCGGGCCGTGCCGCCCGCCGGCACCGACCGGGCGTCCGCCAGGGCGGCGAGGGTACGCAGATCGGTGGCGCACCGGTCGCGCAGGGCCGGCGACGGGCCGGGTACGGCACCCTGTCCGACCATGGTCAGCGTCGCCAGGACGGTGTCGTGCAGGTCGCGGTTCTGCTGCCGTTCCGACTCCCGCGAGGTACGTGCGAGCAGCGCCTCCCGGGTGGCCTTCTGGCTCGTCACGAACTCGGCGTCGGCGCGGAGCATCCGGCGACGCATCACCGCGGTCATCATGGCGGTGCAGGCGATCTGTGCCAGCAGCGTCACCGAGTGGGCGCCGGCCTCGACGGGGTCCGCGGCCGCGTACGCGCCGACGGCGTAGCTCGCGGTGACCAGTAGACCGGCGGTGATCGACCAGCGCGCCGGAGCGGTCGCCTGGGCGTTGATGACCGTGGTGCTGGCCAGCACCGCGATCCAGCTCGCCTCGCCGGGCAGCACCTCCGGGGCGACCAGGACCGGCATCGCCAGGCACGCGAGGGTGGTCAGGGCCACGTCCCCGGTGACCATGGCCGCACCGATGCCGTGTCGGAAGGCACGCAGCGAATACCAGACGGCCCAGGCGGTCAACACCGTCACGGCCGGGATCAACAACTCGACCCGGACCGGAGGGGTACGGACGGAGAGCGCCACCACCGCGACGAAAAGGCCGCAGGACAGTCGCAGCAATGCCGGTAACCGGGTGAAGATCAGCGTGAACGCACCGGTGGCGGGGCGCTGCACCGAAGTGGGTGGCGCGGTCGAAGCGGTGTGGACCGACATCGGGGGAGGGCGTCCTTTGCGACAATCGACCCGATCCGGGTCCGCGCTGCGGAGATCGACGCCGGAGAATAGCACGTGTCGGCGTTCTCGGTGACCGAGCGTGTCGAGGCTGTTGCTGCTGTGCGGGCGGCCGTCGCCGTCGTCTGGCGACCCGGTCTGGATCACCTGTGTTTCCTACCGTAGTCGATGCGAGTCCGAGACAGAAATATGAATTCTCCCCACCTTTTCCTGCTCCGTGGCTGTTTCTTCGGGGCGTGATCCCGCGCGTCAGGAATTCGCGCATGTTACATTGATAAACATCTCTATTTCGGGAGGTGGCATGAAAATCCGACTCAGGGTCGGGGCCGTACTCACCGCCGGGCTGGTCGCCGGTGCCGTCGGTGTCGGTGGTCTCGCCGGCGCGGTACCCGCCGTCGAACGCCCGTCCGCCGGCACCGCCGCAGCCCCCGGGCTGCTCGCCGTCGGCGACTTCGACTTCACCCGCCCGGAAACGGTCGCCACCGGGCTCCAGGTGCCATGGGGCATGGACTTCCTGCCCGACGGCAGCGCCCTGGTCGCCCAACGTCCCACCGGCCAGGTGGTCCGGGTCCGTCCCGGCCAGCAGCCCGTACCCGTCGTCACGATCTCCGGAGTGGCCGCGACCAGCGAGGGTGGCCTGCTCGGTCTCGCCGTCTCGCCGACCTACGCGCAGGACGGCTGGATCTACGTCTACTTCACCACCGCGACCGACAACCGCATCTCCCGGTTCCGGCTCACCGCCGTGCAGGACCAGCAACCGATCCTCACCGGACTGACCCGTGCGTCGATCCACAACGGAGGCCGGATCGCCTTCGGACCGGACGGCATGCTCTATGTCGGAGTGGGTGACGCCGGACAGACCGCGACTGCCCAGAACCCACAGAGCCGCAACGGCAAGATCCTGCGCATCCGACCCGACGGCACCGTCCCGCCGGACAACCCGACGGCCGGCTCACCCGTCTACAGCCTCGGCCACCGCCACGTGCAGGGTCTAGCCTGGGACGCCCAAGGCCGACTATATGCCAGCGAGTTCGGTCAGAACACCTGGGACGAGCTCAACCTGATCGTCGCGGGCGGCAACTACGGCTGGCCCACTGTCGAGGGCCGCGCCAACGACCCCCGGTTCCGCGACCCCCTGCTCGTCTGGACGCCGGCCGAGGCGTCCCCGAGCGGCGTCACCATCGCCGGGAACCGCCTCTTCGTGGCCGGCCTACGCGGCACCCGGCTCTGGAACGTGCCGCTGAACGGCTCCGGTGGCGTCGGCACCCCCACCGCCGAACTGCTGGGCACCTACGGACGCCTGCGCACCGTCGAGTACGGCCCCGACGGCTGGCTCTGGGTCACCACCAGCAACCGTGACGGCCGGGGCACCCCGGCGTCCACCGACGACCGGGTGCTGCGCTTCCCGCCCCGCGACGGCACCACGCCCCCGCCGACCACGCCCCCTCCCACGACGCCGCCACCCACGACGCCCCCGCCGACGACCGGCCCGGCTGCCTGCGCGGTGAGCTGGACGGCCAACCAGTGGAGCAACGGCTTCACCGCCGACGTGCGCGTCACCAACAGTGGGTCCGCCCTGACCAGTTGGACGCTGACCTGGACGTTCGCCGGCAACCAGCAGGTCACCAACGCCTGGAACGCCCAGGTCACCCAGTCCGGCCGGACCGTCACCGCGCGCAACGTGTCCTGGAACGGCAGCCTGCCGACCAACGGCACGGCCACCTTCGGCCTCCAGGCCACCTACTCCGGCACCAACGACCGTCCCGGCGACTTCCGCCTCAACGGCACGTCCTGCCAGCTGAGCTGATTGCCGTCGGCAGCACGTTGCGCCGGCTCAGCTGATTCCCGCCCGCGTCCCCGGGCGACCGGCGCCACGGCGCCGACCCGGGCAGCCCACCCGTCGAGGGTGGGCTGCCCGGGACCATCCCCCATCCGGGTCACTTCACGGATACTGCTGCCTCAGGCGCGCGCGGAGACAGCAATATCGCTGAAGTTGCGCGGATCGTGCCCCGTCCGGGCGCAAGCATCCCGCCCACACGCCGACCCCCGCCGACCCCCGCCGACCTCCGCGTTGATCAAGGAGTTTGGTCACGGAGGGGCAGGTCTGAGCGTGCGAACTCCTTGGTCATCTCCGGTGGGCCCGGGTCGTCGGGTGGGTGTCGGTGAGTGGGGGGTGAGTCGGGGGTGTCGGTTTCGTACAAGACCGGTGGGGGCGGGGGCGATAGCGTCACCCGTGTGGCGCGGGGTGTGGGACCTTCGGGCCGAGGTGCAGGTGTGACGAGGACCGAAGCGGAGACAGTGGTGACGCGCGAACTGGTGTGGACCGGATTCATGTCGATCGACGGGATCGTCGACTCGCCCGGCGGTACGGTCGAAGGGCACCCCGCTGGGGGATGGGTGTTCCGGACCGAGTTCGACCCCGAGGCGTACTCGCTGAAGGGTGAGGAACTCGCCGAGACCAGCGCGTTGATGTTCGGACGCCGCAGCTACGAGGCGTTCGCACCGATCTGGCCGCAGTCCGAGGACCACGTGGCCTACCGGGATCTGCCGAAGTACGTGGTGTCCTCGACGCTCGGGGAGGACGCGCTGGTCGGTGACTGGGGTGATCAGCACGTTCTGCGGTCGACGGACGACGTGGCCGCGCTCAAGGAGACCGAGGGTGGGGCGATCTTCGTACACGGCAGCGCGGAACTCGCGCGGAGCCTGGCCGAGGCCGGGCTGGTCGACCGGTACCACCTGCTGGTCTTTCCGGTGTTGCTCGGTGACGGCAAGAGCGTGTTCCCCCGGCGCGAGCAGCGGGAGCAGCGGCTAGCGCTGCGCGACTCCGCCGCCTACGGCAACGGCGTGCTCAAGGCCGTCTACGACGTCGTCCGCTAACGCCGTGAGCGCGGCGTCGTCGGCTGGCGCCGGGAGCGCGATCGCGCCGCCGGCGCCGCTGCGGAGTTGACCGGCGGTACGCCCCACGTACCGTCGCAACGCCCGCGCGAGGTGCGGCTCGTCGTAGTAGCCGAGCCAGTGCACGACGGTGCTGACCTGGACGCCCGCCGACAGCAGCTCCGCGGCGGCCCGGACGCGTCCGATCTGCGCGACGGTGCCCCGGGTGAGGCCGGTGGCGGCCCGGAAGCGGCGCTCCACGGTGCGGCTCGCGGTGGCCACCGGACTGCCGTCCAGTGTCGCCTGCACCAGCGGGTCGCGCACCAGCACGCCGGCGCGGACGAGCCTCGCCACCAGGGCCTCGGCGTCGTCGTCGACACGCGGGGTGTGCCAGCGCCCGCCGTCGAGCCAGAACCGCCCGGAGGTGGTGTCGGGCAGCTCGATCCCCGAGTTCAGCAGCGTCGACGTGGGTGCCGCCCGCAGTACGGTGCCGACGGCGAACTGGACGCCGACGAACCGGGCTTCCTGCGGTACGGGTGCCGAGTCGGTGCGGTCCTCCGGGCCGACGACAGCGGCGAACGGCGTACCCCTGGACTCCCAGAACACGAGCCCCCAGGTCTCGCTGGCGACGGACGTCATCTGCGAGACCTGGGTGCTGTGACCGGTCCACACCGAGGAGATCCACGGTGAGTCCGAGGAACGCGACGTGTTCACCAGCCCCACGCCGGCAACACTACGACGTGGCTGTCAGTCCACCGCGCCGCCGGTGTTGCGGATCAACTGGCGGAGCACCTTGAGGGCCGCCACGTAGTCCGCGTCGTCGATGCCCTCCTGGATGCGGGCGCGGATCGACGGTGCGTGCTGCTGGAGGCTGACGCGCGCCTCCTCGCCCGCCCCGGTGATCCACAGCCGCCCGTCACCGTCCCGGGTCAGCCACCCGCGCTCCTGCAACACCGTCGCCTCGGCGTCCAGGTCGTCCTCGGGCCGCAGGTACGAACTCATCGCCTGTTCGAGTTCGGGCACCGTCATGCCGCTGCCGTCCGGCCGCAGGTCGTGCGCGGAGAGGTTGCGCAGCAGCCAGAACTGGGGCTGCGTGAAGCCGAGTTCGACGTGCCGGGCACGGGTGAACGTGATCAGGGACTGGTACGCGACACCCGTCCAGTAGGCGGCGGGTTGCGCGGCGAGTTCGGCGTCGGAGAGCTGTTCCGTCGTCATGGGTCTTCCTCCGAGTGGCGAACGGTTGGAGGAGGAACGTAGAACCTCACGTCCGATTCAGGTCAAGACGCCGGTCACTGCGCCACGGCCGGGCAGCGGGCACCCTTCTTCGGCGTCTTGACGTGGATCAGGTACCGCGTGGTGGCGTCGCCGACGCAGTCGCTGCCGAACGAGTAGACGCCGTGCCCCGCACCCTCGTAGGTCAGCAGGGTTGCACCCGACTGGCGCGCCACGTTCCGGGCCCACTCGTGCGGCGTGACCGGGTCGTACCGGCTGTTGAGCACCAGCACCGGCGGCACGCCCTTCCACCGCAGCGGCGCCTGCGGGTTGCGGACCTCGGTCGGCCAGCCCAGGCAGGCCATCGTCGAGCCCCACGCCTGGAGGTTGAGCTTCATCTCCGGTGCCACCCGGGCCAGTCGTTCCTGGTACGCCCGCAACTGGTCGACGTCGCGCACCGGCAACCTCCAGTCCTGGCAGAAGATGGCGAGGCTCGGATCCTCGACGGGCTCCTGCTCCGTCGTCGCCGTCCGCGCCGTGGTGGGGCGGGCGGCGTCCGTCGTGGGGCCGGGCTCGCCCGCCGACAGGCCCGCCAGCCGCTCCGACAACTGCGTCCAGTACGGGCCGAGGAACGTCCACTGGATGTCCTCCAGCAGATCGGTCGGGCTCATCGTCCGCGAGCTGCCCGGGTCGACCAGCTCACCGCGTTCGGCCTTGGCGTACAGCTCCCGGAAGACCGTGCGGGCGTCCTGGCCGTGCAGCGCACACTCGGTCGAGGTGCGGCACCACTCGACGTACCTGTCGAAGCTGTCCTGCGTCGCCTTCGTCTCGCTGCGCAGGAAGTCCCACGTGGTAGCCGCGCTGTGGTCCATCGTGCTGTCGAGCACCATCGCCCGCACCCGCTGCGGGAACAGCGTGGCGTACTGCTGTCCCATCATGGTGGCGTACGAGTTGCCGTAGAAGGTCAGCTTCTTCTCGCCGAGCGCGGCCCGGATCGCGTCCATGTCACGGGCGACGGTCCGGCTGTCGAGGAAGTCGACGTGCGGGCCGCTGTGCTCCCGGCAGCTCTCGCCGTACGCGCGGGTCCAGGCGCGCAGGCCGTCGAACTCCTCGGCGGTGGTGGGGAACAGTTTCGGCTCCGGGCCCTCCGGCACCTGACACCGGATCGGGTCGCTGCCGCCCACACCCCGAGGATCGAAGCCGACCACGTCGAAGCGGCGGCGGACCTCGTCACTGAAGCTGCCGCCGATGCCGCCGAGGATGGCGTCCTGCACCCCCGATGCACCCGGTCCGCCGGGGTTGGTGAGGATCGTGCCGATCCGGGCGGTCGGGTCCGTGGCGGTCCGGCGGGCCAGCGCGACGTCGATCGTCGGGCCGTCCGGATCGGACCAGTCGACGGGTACGGTCACGCTGCCGCACTCCGCCTCCGGCTCGTCGGCACACGGCTCCCACGCGATGCCCGTACCGGCGGCGGGTGCCTCGGTCCGTGGGTTCGCCTGGGCGGGTGTGATGCCGAGCGCCACCACGGTCGCCAGCGCGGCGGCCGCCGTACCGGTCAGCGTCTGTCGTCTCACGTCACAGCCTCCGTCTCTCGCGGCCCTCCCGTGCCCACCGGAGTCCGACGGTGTCCGGGCCGCTATACACACAGGCTATACACACAGTGTCTAATCCGCGATTCGAGATCACGCCGGATCCGGGATCGAGTGGTTTCGGAGCGCGACGATAGCCACTTGATCCCGGATCGAGCGCGATCTTGTGGTGGATGCGAGAGCAAAGAGCGCGCGAGGCGGTTCCGATGTCCGCCATCGCCGCGATCCGGGTGTCGACTCGACTCGGCGACTAGCCGCTGAGCAGTGCGAACAGAGGTGCGCCCGGCAGGATTCGAACCTGCGGCCTTGGGATTAGAAGTCCCCTGCTCTATCCGCTGAGCTACGGGCGCGCTGTGGTATCGCGCGAGAAGGGTACCGCCGCACCGGCCCGGCGCGACGGAACGGGTGCCCGGTCAGCGTCGCACGCGCCATGGACCCCGCGCACCTGCGAATCCACGGCGTCGGCAGACCCGGGCGGACCCGGGGCCAGGCGAGACGGCGGCCCAGGCGGCCGATGGATCAGGGGGTGGCGTGCGAGGTGGACTCGCTGTCGGCCGGGCGGCGTGGGGCTGGTGGGGGAGGGGGCGTCGGTCCGGCGTCGAGGAAGGCGTCCGCCCAGCGGCCTACCTCGGTGAGGACCTTGTCGCGTACGGCGGGGCCGGACAACGTCAGGTCGTGCAGGCCGCCGTCGAAGCGGGCGAGCGTGACGTGCTGGCCGAGGCGGGGAGCCCAGCGGACCATGTGTTCGACGTCGAGGACGGCGTCGGCGAGGGTCGCCGAATCGTGCCACTTGGCGCCCCGGAACGAGCGGGTCGAGCAGGCCAGTAGCACCGGCACCGGGATGTCCAGTCCGGCGCGCAGGCGGCGTTGGCCGGTGCGGACGGCGTTGAGCCAGCCGGCCCGGACGGGGAATCCGGCGAGCGGCTTCCAGGCCAGGTCGTACGTCCATTCGCCGCGATGGTCGGCGTGCAGGCTCTCGCCGTACACGGTGCCGAGGCCGAAGGGAAGCACGCGGTGAGGTGCCCGACGGCCCAGGCGCGCGACGGCGGCCGCGAGGGGGCGACGCACGACCCAGGGGGCGTTGAGGTCGAAGAAGGGGCTGTTCAGGAAGATGCCGTCGACCAGCCCGGTGTCGCGGCGGGCGTCCGCCCAGAGCGAGACGATCAGCCCGCCGGTGGAGTGGCCCATGGCCAGCAGTGTGTCGTGTTCGTCCTCGGTGCGGATGATCTGGGCGGCGGCGTCCAGTTCGGGGAAGTAGTCGGCGAGGTCGCGGCAGAAGTTGGCGGTCTGGTGGGGGAGCAGGCTGCGGCCGTACTTGCGCAGGTCGAGTGCGTAGAAGTCCCAGCCCCGGGCGGCGAAGTAGTCGGCCACGTGGGTCTGGAAGAAGTAGTCGACGAAGCCGTGCACGTAGAGCACCGCGCGCCCGGTGGGTCGCTCGGCCCGGCGGCGGACCAGGGTCGCGACCACCGGTCCCTCGTCGTCGCGGCCAAGGTCGATGGTGTGCCGCTCGTAGGGCGGTCCCAGCACGTCGGGTTCCACTGGACCGACGGTACGCCGGGAAGCTACCGCACGGTAGTAGCCCCCGCCCAGCGTGGGACGGGGGCTACGACCGTGCGGCGGGTCAGTCGCCGTGGGCGTCCCGGTCGGTCGGTTCGTGCGAGGTCGAGGCCCGCCCACGATCCGGCCCGTACGGCGAGACCTGGTCCACCGGGACCGTCCGGTGCTCCTGCTTGGTCGCGGAGCCACCCCCCGGGATCGGTCCGTCGCTGTCCTGGACCAGCCGGGTCTCGCCGCTGCGGCGCATCTCCGGTTGCTGCACGTTGGGCATGCCGTTCACCTCTCCCTGGTCAGCGCCGCCGACCGGACGGGTGTCCGGACGGCGACACGGTCACCTCTCGTCGGTCTTCGTCCCGGCGGCGGCCAGTTCCTCGGCCAGCTCGTCGACCGGGGTCGGCTCGCCGGGCGGGGGCGTGACCCGCAGGTGCTTGTTGTTGCGCGGCTCCTGACGGGTCTTGGAGTCGTTGAGCTTGCGGCGCAGGTCGTCACGGGCGTCGTTGAGCGCCGCGCGCAGGTCCTCCTCGGAGGAGGTCGTGACGATCTTCTGTCGGCCGGCGATCCAGCACTCCAGCGTGACCCGCTGGCCCTTGGCCTCCCGGTCCTTGACCGAGAGTTCGAGTTCGGTGGAGTCGGCGTGGAAACCGGCCAGACGGGCGTCGAGCGTGGCGAACTGGACCACGATCCAGTCCCGGTCGGCCTGCGAGAATCCGGCGCCCATTCGCAGGCACTTGTCGACGGTGGCCGGGTTCTCGCTCATCGCCGCACCTGACCAGGGACGCGGGCGGAACAAGCGATGGTCATCATCATGATCGCTGACCTTTCGTTCGACGTCGCAGGTGCGGTTGGCGATTTCCTACCCAGGCGGACCGGTCCGGAACCTGACGGTTTCCTGTGCGATCCGATCGTCCGCCGCCGGGCCCGCGCCGGGCAGGGGCGGTCGGCCTAGCACATCGGGACCTTGATCAGGCGTTCGTCCACAGGCCGCCAGGTTGTCCACAGGTACGACCGGAGGGGCTGCTCGGGTGGGCCGCGTGGCGCGAGGCTGGGCGGCGAGTCGGTACCAGCCGACCCGGATCTCCGCTGGAGGAACGATGTTCGATACCTACGTGACGGTCGTCGGGAACGTGCTCACCGCCCCCGAATGGCGTCGCACCACGCAGAGCAACACGCTGGTGGCCAACTTCAAGGTCGCCTCCACCGCCCGCCGCCTCGACCGGGACAGCGGGCGCTGGGTGGACGGCAACAGCCTGCGCGTACGCGTCAACTGCTGGCGGAAGCTCGCCGAGGGAGTGGCCTCGTCGGTGATGGTCGGGGACCCGGTGGTGGTCTGCGGTCGCCTCTACACCCGCGACTGGACCGACGACGCCGGCAACCACCGCACCCTCTACGAGTTGGAGGCGGTGGCGGTGGGGCACGACCTGTCCCGGGGACGCGGGCGCTTCCTGCGCAACAAGCCGAACCTGGCGACCAGCACCGTCTCCGACGCCGAGACCGAGCAGCGGGTGCACGGCGAACTGACCGAGGCCGTGTCGGACGACGACGCGCCCGCACTGCCCGAGGACGGGCCGCTGGACGACGACTTCGAGCTGTCCGAGTACGTCCCGGCGGGCACCGGCTACCCGCAGCACCTGGGCGGGACCGACCCCTTCGACGACCTGCCCGGCACGGGCGACCTCCGGAGCACGGGCGGCCTCGCGGGCGATCCCCCGAGCACGGGCGACTTCTCGGCCACGGGCGAGATCCCGGGCACGGGTGACGGCACGCCGGGTGGGTCCGAGTCGGGCGAGCGGGGCGACGACGTCGAGGATTCGACGACGGCCTCGGCGGACGCTCCGGTGGAGGCCGGCAGCGGGGCGGCGGCGACCGGGCGGGG